>JBKJSW010000352.1:0-3202 GCA_046595765.1 Ahniellaceae bacterium | reverse complement strand
TCGCGTACACGTTCCGCCCCGAGAACCATTTCCTGCCGCGCGCGCTGTGGCTGGGCGATGATCCGCGGACCCGCAACGAAGCGGGCTCGATCGCCGAGATCCGCGTCTACGTCGACGCTGGCATCGACGGGTTCTTCACTGATGACCCGGCCCTCGGCAGGAGCGCGCTCGCATCCCGCTGAGCGTACGCGTCCCGCACGCTGCGCTCGCAGCCCATGCGGACGATGCTTGATGGCAACGCGCGCGCCGCAACAGTTCCCGGAGACGCGTTGCACGCCGCCTTCACGACCTGAACGGTTAGCGTGCGAACCACCTCGTCGCCCCGGTCTCGAACATGCGCATCCTCGTCCTGCTGTTGGCCCTCGCCATGCCCGTGGTCGCGTGGTTCTCGAGCCAGGGCGCCTTCGGCCCGGACAACGGCACGATCTCGGGGCGCTATCCAACGCTGCTGGTGGCCGTAGGCTACGCCTTCGCGATCTGGGGCCTCATCTTCCTGCTGGATTTGGTCTACGCCGCCTGGCAGGCCACCGGCGAGCGCCGGCGCGACCCGACGCTGACGCGCATCGCGCCCTGGGCCGCCGCGGGATTCGCGCTCACGGCGCTGTGGATGCCGCTCTTCTCCATGGGCTGGTTTTGGGCATGCCTCGCGGTCATCTTCCTCGCGTTCGCCTGCCTCGCGCGTTGCGCGCTGATCCTGACGCGCGACGAGCAGCAGCTGCCGCGGCAGTGGCTGATGGCGTGGACGCCGTTGTCGCTGCACGCGGGCTGGCTGTCGGTCGCGGCCTTTCTCAATCTTGCGCAGGTGATCGTGGCGTATCGGCTGCTCTCCACCACCGACATGCTCGGCTGGAGCCTCGTCCTCTTCGCGGTGGCGGCATTCGTGCTGCTCGCGCTCAACCAGCGCATGCGCGGCAATATCGATTACGTCGCCGCGGCGGTCTGGGGCCTCATCGCCATTTACCTGCAGCAATCCACATGGGACGTACGTGGCGCTGACGTCGCGGCGTGGGTGGCGCTCGGCATCGCGGCGGCGCTGGTCGTGCAGACCGCGTGGCTGCGGATGCGCGACCGCGACGGCCTCGTTCCCGGCCCCGCAACGCCCTGAGCAGCACAAACTGAAGCAATCGCCCGCAACGACCAACCGCGCAATCCAGCGGCGCCGGTGCGAGCCGGATCAGGGACCGCGCGGCGCCTGGATGGCGCCGCGCGATGTCGATCACTCGAAGCTGTTGCCGAAGATCACGTCGCCCACCGCGCTGCAGATGCCCGGGCCGGGCGAGCAGATTCCGGATGGCAGCGTCGCTGTCAGTACCTGGCCGGTGGAAATGGCCGCGGTGTTGAACGAGAACTGCGTGAACGCGGTACCCGTGTTCGCGGCCTGCACGCCGACGGTCGCACTGGCGCCGCCGGCATTCGCCGCGGCGATGTTGACCTGCGGGTAGTGCACTTCGTAGTTGGCCGAGCCTTCGCGGAAGATGACCGCCATGTTGAGCGTCTGTACGGCGCCCGCATCGTTGAAATGCTTGCCGCGCCACTCGATCACGAAGCGGCGGTTGGGTGAGGTGCCTACGAGGCTGGTGTAGATGCCGCCGTCAGTCGTTCGCAGGTCCAGGTCGTCCCAGAGCGCGAGGACGGTGGGCGTGGCGGCCCCGAACGGAGTGGCCGGCAACGCTGTGTTGCTGAAAGCGGTGCTACCGCCCGTGGCGACGATCTGCACGTTGCCGTTGGTGCTGGCGATGAGATTCGAGCCGCCGGCCACGTTGACCCCGTACACAGAGAAGGCGAAGCCCGCAGGCACCGGCACGGTGACCACGGCGTCGTCGGCGGCGCTTCCGGCGACCAGCGTGCCCCCCGCGGGGATTGAAGCGCCCGTGGGTTCAGACGTGAACTGGTAGTTGGTGCCGAGCTGACCCACCGGCAGGCTGAAGTTGAGGACGGTGGGCGACACGCCACCGGAAAATGTCAGCGTCTGCGTGAAGTTGACCGTCGAACCGCAGGCCACGCTGGGCGCGGTGCTGACCTGGAACGCCGGCGTGTTGCTGCCGGTGCCCGTGGTCGCCGGCAGGTTCGGATACGTCGAGGGTGCGTTGCCGATGGTGACGCCCGGCGTGCTCGAACTGAGCACCGCGCTGACCGCGGTGGCACCGTTGGTGCCGGTGTTGTTGAGCACCACGTTCATCGCGTTGCATTCGTTCGGCTCGATGATGCCGTTGCCGGTCGCGATCGTCGTGGCTCCGCGCTGGAAGTTCGGCGCCAGCACCGCGATTGAGTACGACTGGCCGCTCACGCAGCCATTGGTCTCGCCGGCATTGACGCTGAAATCGAAAGTACCGCCGGTGGTCGGCGTGCCGGTGAGCACTCCGCCTGCGGACAAGCTCAAGCCCGGCGGCAGGTTGCCGCCTGCGGTGTAAGTGAAGGGACCCGCGCCGGTGGCGGTGAACGTCGTCGCGGGATACACGCTGCCCGCGACCACGTTGGTGGGGACCGTAGGCGGTGTGACGGACAGCACCGGGCACGCTTCCAGCGCCCCCGTGTTGTACGCGACCAGCGCGAAATCCTGGTTGGGACCGGCGAGCGTGGTGTCGGCAATGCCCGGCACGTTGGTCGCACGCACGGCGATGCTGAAGTTGCCCGTGAGTCCGGCCGGCAGGAACACGCTCTCGGAGTTGTTGCGTACATCCGCCGCGCCGCCCGTGGTGGAATTGGCGCCGGCGAAGACGTTGCCGGTGTAGGTCTGCCCGCCGACGGTGACCGCTAGGTCAAGGTTGTTGACGTAAGCGTTGCCCGCCGTGCTGCCGGGTGCGTCGCTGTATGCCATGGTCACGCGGAACGGCTGCGCGATATCGGCGACCGTGCCGCGGAACACGCGCACCTGCCCGGAGCCGGTGAAGCGATCGGCGGCGACTTCATCGCGCAATGCGCGCGGCATGTTGTCGAACGCGCGCTCGAGGTTAACGCGGCCCATGCCCTGGTCGTTCGACGGCAGGTTGGTGGACAGCGTCGTCATGTACGTCGCGGAGTTCTGCAGGTAGGCCTTGTTCATCGCCGGACTCGGCGGCGTGTTGGCGAACGCACCGCCGTTGTTGATGAACCACTGTCGCAGCAACGCCGATGCACCCGAGATACCGGGGCTGGCGAAGCTGGTGCCGTTGCCGGTGCGGTAGAAGCGCTGTTGCTCGGGCGCGGTCGTCAGGAACGAACC
>JBKJSW010000213.1:0-3692 GCA_046595765.1 Ahniellaceae bacterium | reverse complement strand
CCGCGATGCGCGCGCATGCGCCCGAGGATCGGATGGCGCCGGTTGGCGGTGAAGCGCGAGCTTATGCGCGTGAATTCGAGCGGCGTACGCAGGAACGATTTCTTGAGTGGCCGGCCGTCGGCGTCGTAGAACTCACTGGAGCCGTCCGCGCCGCTGAAGCGCACCGCGAAATATTCCTTGCCGTGGTTGGTGAAGCGCGCGGCCAGCACGTCGCCGTCGCGCAACTTGCCGCCGTCGCAATAAACTTCTTCGTACACGATCTCGAACTGGTCGCCGGGCTTGATGTCGCGCGCGAAGTCGATGTCGTAGCCAAGCGCATTGGCCATCTTGAGCACCACGGTGTCCGAAACGCCGGCGCGGTCGGCTGCGCCGAACAGCGAGCCTTCGATGCGGCCCGCGGCAACCTGCACGCGACGCTCGACGTCGCGCTTGATCCTTTCCTCGCGCACCTTGTCGCCGTCGACATGCAGCACCACGCGGGTGGACTCGTCGGCGTCGAACTGCATCGCAGCGAGTTCTCCCGGCGCGCTCAGCAGGAATTTGAACTCCTGGCCTGGGCGGATGCGGGTGAGCGTATCGTCCGCAACGGTCGCTTCAAGCAGGCGATTCAGCAGCGGCGCGGGCAGGCCCTGCTCCTGAAAAATGCCGCCGAGGGTCTGTCCGGGAGCAACCGCGACGGTTTTCCAGTCGAGGCCTGCGCTATCTCCACTCCTGCCGGCCGTCGCCAGCACCTGCGACTCACGCGAGCGCCGGGCGGAGTCGGCGGAAGAAAGTATCGGCAGTGGCAGCGGCTCCGATACCATCCTCGACGAAGGCGCGGAAGCCAACGGATCGGCAACCGCCGCCCAACCCGGCAGCACCACGAAACCGAGCAGCAGCAGGGTCAACGAAACCGCGCCAATGACCGCGCGTTCGCTGCGCCAGGCGCCGGCAATGGTCGCCGCCATGTGGCTGGTGCGGACGCGGGAGTCGAACGGTCGGGAAACCTGGCCGGCCACTCGACTGAGGAGCGTGCGCGGCGACGACGAACGGGTTGGGACGTGATTGCGTGAAGATTCTGTCACGGCGGACCCGGTAAGCGGCAGGCGCCGTAACATAGCCACCCTTAGCACCTTGCGTCAAACCCTTGTTGCCGTTCAATTTTTTACCCTTTCGTCTTAACGTGAATTTAACGTGAGCAGACTGTGATGAGGTTCCCGAAACCGTGTACGACGATTCCGTCCAGGTTGGCCCCATGACTGCGCCGACGCCGGCCGAGGCTTTCGCGCTGCTCGCTCGTGGTGCAGACGAAGTGCTCAAGCGCGAGGAGTTGGAGGCGCGGCTGGCGCTGGGCCGGCCGCTCCGGATCAAGGCGGGGTTCGATCCCACGGCGCCTGACCTGCACGTGGGCCACACGGTGCTGCTCAACAAGATGCGCCAGTTCCAGCTGCTCGGACACCAGGTCATCTTCCTGATTGGCGACTTCACCGGCATGATCGGCGACCCGTCGGGCAAGAACGTCACCCGCAAGCCGCTCACGCGCGAGGACGTCGAGGCGAACGCGCGCACCTACGCCGACCAGGTGTTCAAGGTGCTGGACCCGGAACGCACCGAACTTCGCTTCAACAGCGAGTGGTTCGGGAAGATGCCGGCCGCGGACCTCATCAGGCTCGCCGGCCAGCACACCGTTGCGCGCATGCTCGAGCGCGACGACTTCGCCAAGCGCTACGCGGCGCAGCAGTCCATCGCGATCCACGAGTTCCTGTATCCCCTCGTGCAGGGGTACGACTCCGTCGCCCTTGAAGCCGACGTCGAGCTTGGCGGCACCGACCAGAAATTCAATCTGCTCATGGGCCGCGGGTTGCAGGAACACTTCGGCCAGCCGCCCCAGATCGTGCTGACGATGCCGCTGCTCGAGGGGCTCGATGGCATCAACAAGATGTCCAAGTCGCTCGGCAATTACATCGGTATCAACGAGCCGGCGATCGACATCGTCGGCAAGACCATGAAGGTCGGTGACGAACTCATGTGGCGCTGGATCGACCTCCTGAGTTTCGACATCGACATCGCCGCAGCTGCGCGGCTGCGCGCAGAGGTGGCCGCGGGCGCGCTGCACCCGCGCGACGTCAAGCTGAGGCTCGCGCGCGAACTCGCGACCCGCTTCCACGATGCAGCCGCCGCCGAAACCGCCGTGGCCGGCTGGCACGCCGTGGTGAGCGGCGAGGGCGATACGTCGCAGGTGCCCCTGCAGCAGATCGCGGTGGGCGGACAGGGTTTGCGCATGCCGGCGCTGCTGGTCGCGGCGGGCCTCGCGTCCAGCAATTCCGACGCCACGCGCAAGCTGCGCGAGCGTGCAGTGCGAGTGGACGGCGTGGTGGTCGACGAAGCTGCCCGCGAGTTCGCGCCGGGTTTCACCGGCCTGCTGCAGATCGGCAAGCGCAACTTCGCCCGCGTCGAGCTGCTCGCGGCTCTCTAGGGCCAAACGACGCCGGAGTCGGCTACTCCGGTTCGGCGAGGTCGGCGCCGCCCGCGGCGGATTGGGCCGGAGGTTTGCCGCGCTTGGCGCTGACCTGTTGCACGAGGGTGCCGACGAGGCCGATGGTCGAAGTGATCGCTGCCGCGAGTGTCTGGTTTCCGGCGGCAGTGCGGGGCCCGCTGCGTCCCATCAGGAAGCCCAGCGAGAAGCCGCCGACCCCGATGCGCAGGGGAGTCGCCGCTGCCCGCACGGCCGTGGCCAGGCGCTTGCCGTCGGAGACGGCGAGGCTGCGGCGGTTGATCAGGTTCGCCTCCGCCAGCGCGACGTCGCGTTTCAGATCATCGAGATGCATGGTCTTGTCGTTCCCGCTCGAAGCCCTTGGCCTTCTTGAACATCAACACCAGCTGGCGCCACGTCGTGTCCATGCTCGCGAGCATGAGGCGATCCTGCGCCAGCCAACCGAGTGCTCCGGCGATCCCAAGGCTCAACGCGCAGGGGATCCCGAGCGCCACCCACCAACCGAGGCCTGAATTCCAGAGGCCAAACACCGCCAGCGCCATCATGAGCAACCAGGCAGTCCCAAACAGTACGGCCGCGAACACGGAATAGAGGAAGAAGCGCGTGAGCGCCGCGCGCGCCAGACGCCAATCAGCGTCGGCCAGTGACGACAGATCCTGGAGCGCTTCCTTCGAACTGCGCGTGACGCCGATCGCGCCATGCGCGATCTCGCGCACCTCGTCGAGGATGTCGCGCTCGTCCGGGGGCGGCGGGGGAGGCAGATCCGCCATCAGCGAACCGTCCTCGGCATGCCCAAGCGAATGGTTGCGTTGCGGCTCACCTATTCGCGACGGCGACGGCGCATCAGCCGGGAGACCAGGTAGCCCGCCGCGACGGCGATGCCGAGCGACGCGACGGGGCGCTCGCGCACGAAGTCCTCGGTAGTGCGCAGCATCTGCCGGCCCTGGGCGATGAAATCGTCCACCCGTTCTTCCGCGCTGAGCTTGGCAGTGAGCGCCGCCTGCCGGCTGGCGTCCGCCGCCTCGGTCAATGAATCGCGCACCTGCTCGCCGCCATCGGCGAGTTCGTCGCGCGCGACTGCTACCGCGCCGCCGGCGGCTGCGCGCAGCGCATTGCCTGCTGCGCTTGCGGCTTCAACCAGTTTGTCGCGCGCCTCCGCGAGGCTGTCGGTGAATCCGGGCGAATCGAAACCCTGGGCGTCGAGGTCCGATGTGCGGGA
>JBKJSW010000168.1:0-2987 GCA_046595765.1 Ahniellaceae bacterium | reverse complement strand
TGCACATGTCGCCGTGGAAGCTCATCGGCCTCACCGGCGCACTCATGTTCGGCGGCCGCTGGATCGTGCAGTTCCTCGCCTCGCGGAAGCACGGCAAGCCGGTGATCCCGCGGGCGTTCTGGTACATGAGCCTCGTCGGCAGCGCGATGACCCTCAGCTACTTCCTCTTTTCCCACAAACAGGATTCGGTCGGCGTGGTGCAGAACCTGTTCCCGGCATTCACGGCGAGCTACAGCCTGTACCTGGACATTCGGCACCGCGGTTGGCATCGCGAACGTGCGGGCCACTGACGCCCGGATCAGGCGAGGGGCAGGACCAGGGTGAGGCAGGCAGCGCGGTTGTCGACCCATGGGCCGGCCTCGAGGACGGCGTCGTGTCCCACCAGGATGCGGCGCGCGATCACGTCGCTCATGCTGAGCACGCCGGGATCCAGCGGTGGCACGCCGTCGGCGAGATACAGCAGCGCGTCGCTGCGATAGATCGCGGCGGCGGGATCGTCGATGCGCACCTGCGCGGTCCGTGCGTCCACGGTGACCTCGATCGCCGGCAATGGCGTGCCCGGCTTGCGTTTGCCAGTCAGCCGGATCACGTGCCGCAGCAACTGCACCAGGCGACCGCGATCGCAGGCCACGCCGACCGCGTTGCCACCTGCGAACGCCGCGCTGATGGCGCCGAGGGGCGTGGTATCGAGCACGGCCTCGCGAACGATGGCGACGAGGTCGCAGTGGCCGTGGCGAATCGAGAAACGATCGCGGCCGATGAGCAGCATGTCGCCGATCTCCTCGGCCAGCTTGCCGAGTTGGGCGGTCTGCCGCTCGATGGTGGCGAAGAGTTCGTCGGTCTTCTGCGGCGGTGCACGTCCCGAGCGCAGCATCTGCGCCGCGTAGCCGATGGCGACGAGCGGGCTGCGCAGGTCGTGCGCCAGGCGCGAAAGCCAGTCCTGGTCGTGGACCAACGCCTGGTTCGTGGGCGACCCGGCATGCGGTTCGAGCGCCGCCTGGTCGTGCGACGTCATGAAGCCGCTGGCGTCGGCGTCGTGACCTCGACGTGCTGCGCAACTTCACGACACACCTGCTCGATGGTCGCCAGATCCACGGGCTTGACCAGATGCTTGTCGAAGCCCGCCTGTGCGGAGCGGCGACGGTCCTGATCCTGTCCCCAGCCGGTGAGCGCAACCAGGTAGAGCGCATCGAGGCTGCCCCAGGATTCCTCACGCACGCGTTCGGCAAGGTCGAATCCATTGAGTTGCGGCATGCCCACGTCGAAGAACGCGAGTTGGGGCCCGAAGTCGCGCGCCGCGTCGACCACGGCGAGCGGATCGTCGAGCACCAGCGTCGTGTGCCCGAGCATTTCGAGCGACATCGCAAGCGTTGCACCGGCGTCGACGTTGTCATCGACCACCAGGATGCGCAGCGGCGTGCATGTCTGTCTCGAAACCGCCTCGGAAGCGATCTCGGGTTCGGCAGCGTCACCGACGACCAACCCTGTTTCGACGGGAAGCGTGACCGTGAATTCACTGCCCCTGCCGGGGCCTTCGCTGCTCGCCTCGATGCGGCCGTTGTGCATCTCGACGAGGCGCCGGACCAGGGTAAGGCCGATGCCGAGGCCACCGCGCGCACGCTCCAGCGACGAGTCAACCTGCACGAACAGGTCGAACACTTCCTTCAGCTGCTGCGACGTCAGGCCGAGGCCCGTATCGCGCACGCTGATTGCGTAATCGTCGCCGATGCGCCGCGCGTGGATCGAGATGCGTCCACCGGGATCGGTGTACTTGGCCGCGTTGTTGAGCAGGTTCGCGAATACCTGCGCCAGCCGCTGCGGGTCGGCGGTGATCGGCATCGCCGTGGCGTCCACGATCAACTTGAGCGTGTGTCCGGCGCTGTCGAGCAGGGGTTGCGCCGACTCCACCGCCGTGCGGATCACGTCTCCGACGTCCGCCGATCTCACGCGCAGGTTGAGCTTGTCGCGCGTGATGCGGGACACATCCAGCAGGTCGTCGATCAGGCGCACCATCTGCTTGAGCTGGCGCTCCATGATTTCCTGCAACTCGCGCGCCGGGCCGTCCTGCGTCGCGGCGGACAGGCGATGCAGGTTGAGCGCACCCTGGATGGGCGCCAGCGGGTTCCTGAGCTCGTGTGCCAACGTCGCGAGGAACTCGTCCTTGCGCCGGTCGGCCTCACGCAGCCGTCCTTCCGCGCGCTGGCGTTCGGCGACTTCCGCCTTGAGATTGTGGTTGCTGCGCTCGAGCTCCGCATTGGCCTGGCTCAGGAACTCGTTGAGCTTGTGAACTTCGCGCGCCTGCTCGAGCTTGATCGCCGCGTTGGCCTGCGCGAGGTCTTCGTTGGCATGTGCCAGGTTCGCGTTGAGCGTCTGCAGTTCGCGACGCTTGCGATGCAGTTCGATCAGCACCGATACCTTGCTGCGCATGATCTCGGGGATGACCGGCACCATCACGTAGTCGACGGCGCCGAGGCCATAGCCCCGCAGTCGATCCATGTCGGTGACGTTGACGGCGGTGACGAAGATGATCGGCGTCTTTTCGAAGCGCGGGTGCTCGTGGATCAATCCGGCGGTCTCGAAGCCGTCCATGATCGGCATGTTGACGTCGAGCAGGATCACCGCGAACTCGGTCTCCATGAGCCGCTGCAGCGCTTCCGTACCCGAAGACGCATCGACGAGGTTCTCGCCCAGTGGTTCCAGGATGGCGCGATAGCTCATCAGGCGCGCGGGCTGGTCATCGACCAGCAGAATATTGACCGGCTCGACGCCCTTCTCCCGTCGAGTGAACGAAGCCGTCATGGGCGCTCTCCTGTGCGCTGTGCGGGGCGTGGTGGCGCGGTGCCCGATGTGCTGCTCATCGCGCGGCTCATCGGTGCAGCCACTGGCGGAGCACGCCAAGCAACTGGTCGGTGTTGACCGGCTTCGCCAGGTAGTCGCTCGCGCCCGCTTCGAGGCATTTCTCGCGATCTCCCTTCATGGCCTTGGCG
>JBKJSW010000259.1:0-7792 GCA_046595765.1 Ahniellaceae bacterium | reverse complement strand
GGGATGGCTGAGCCGGGCTTTTCGACGCAGCGGCAGCGGAGTCGAAAAGTGCGAGTTCGGCGCATCCCGGTCGCCTGCGAGAAGCGCAGGGCACCGGAATCGCTGACGCGATTCCGGCGAACGGTCAGGCGCGACTCGGTTTTGGTGACTTTTGACGAACCAAAAGTCACTCGCTCGCGGTATCGACCCTCGATATCAACTCTTGGGCTTTACTCCGATCATGGTTCGATTCTGGTCGTGGTTTCGATTCCGATCGTGGTTCGAAGAGATCACCACGCGCGTGAGCAAATCCGTCAGAGCCAGGTGGTGAGCGTCAGGCAACGCCCGCGCGGAACGAGGCGATCGCGGCGGCGACGGGTTCGGGATCTTCGAGATGCAGGTGATGACTGCCGGGCAGATGCAGCACGGTGATATCCGCCACTGCGGCGGCTCGCTCGCCGATCATCGCCGGTGGCAGGAACGTCGCAGACGGCTCCGCGAGGATCAGCAGGGTTCGACACTCGATGCCGCGCAGCCATGCGACCGCCACTGACTGCGTCGCCCGCTGCGGCGAGGCCAGCGTCAGGCGCTGGTCGCTAGACCATTGCCAGCCGCCGGCAACGGCGCGGGTGCCGCGTTCGATGAGCAGCATCGCCGCCGCGCTGGTCAGTCCGCTCACGCCTTGCTGGCGCGCCGCAACGGCGTCGGCGAGGGTCAAAAACGTACGCAGGCCGCGACTGCCACGCTCCCGCCGCTGCGCGTGCGCGCGTCGCAGCAGCGGCAGCGCCTGTTCGGGTTCGGTACTGAGCGGCCCGAGCGCCTCGATCAACCACAGCGCCTCGATGCGCTCGGGACGCGTCGCCGCTACCAGCGACGCGCTCGCGGCGCCCATCGAGTGGCCGAGCAGCGTCGCACGCTCCCAGCCAAGCGCATCCAATATCGACAGCACTTCGTCGACTGAATCGATGTAGTGGTACCAGCACCCTTCGGGCATGTGTTGCGATCGCCCGTGCCCCGGGAAGTCGATGGCAACGAGTTCCACGTCGGTCAACAGCGGCGCCAGTCGCGAGAAACTGGCGGCGTTGTCGAGCCATCCGTGCAGTGCCAGCACTCGGGTCCCGCCGGGCCGACCCCACGCC
Source organism: Ahniellaceae bacterium (assembly GCA_046595765.1). Classification (GTDB taxonomy): domain Bacteria; phylum Pseudomonadota; class Gammaproteobacteria; order Xanthomonadales; family Ahniellaceae; genus JBBQNY01. The sequence continues at coordinate 6,674 of JBKJSW010000259.1, read as the reverse complement.
TGCGCGGCGATCTCGCGACCCTGCACCTGGAGGATGATCTCGCGCGGAATTTCAACCATCGGTGTCGCTCCAGTGCCCGAGTTCGCGCGTGATGAGCGCGGCCAGCGCATGGACGTGCGCGGGAGAATCGTTGAGGCAGGGCACGCAGCGCAGCGCCTGCCCGCCTGCGCGGAGGAACACGTCGCGATTGACGAGGGCGATCTCCTCCAGGGTCTCTAGACAGTCGACTGCGAATCCTGGACACACCACGTCGACTGAGCGGACGCCGTCGCCAGCCAGCTGCCGCAGCGTCGCCTCCGTGTAGGGGCCGAGCCATTGCGCCCGTCCAAGTCGGGACTGGAAAGTCAGCGGAGCGAACGTCGCGTCGACGCCCAGCCGCAGGCGAATGGCAGCTGCGCTGGCTTCGCAGCGCAGACGATACGGATCGCCGGCCCGATCGAACGCGGCGGGGATGCCGTGGAAACTGAGCATGAGTCGTTCGCCGCGACCGTGCGTGTGCCAGTGCGACCGGATCGACGCCACGACGGCGTCGAGCCAACCCGGGTCGCCCGCGTAATCGCGCACGAAGCGCAACGCCGGCACGTCGCGCCAGCGCGCCAGTTCGCGCGTCACCGCGTCAAGAGTCGACGCCGTAGTGGTGGCCGAATACTGGGGATAGAGCGGCAGCACCAGGATGCGGTCACAACCTGCGGCGCGCTCTTCGCGCAGCACCGATGCGATCGACGGATTGCCGTAACGCATCGCCATCCGCACCGTGCAGGTCGCGGGCAGGCGCCCATGGAGTGCCGCCGCGACTGCGGCGGTCAGGCGCTTCGTGAAGACCATCAGCGGCGATCCTTGCGGTGTCCAGATACTCGCGTAGGCGCGCGCGGAACGCGCGCCGCGCAGCGGCAGGATCACGAAATGCAGCAGCGGGCACCACAGCCAGCGCGTCAATTCCACCACGCGGCGATCGTGCAGGAACTCGGCCAGGAAGCGGCGAACCGCCGTGGGCGTTGGTGCATCGGGCGTGCCGAGATTGACCAGGAGGACCGTGGTGCGTCCCTTGGTTCCGTTGTTTGAGCCCTCGGGACCCTGCGCAGGCTCGGTCATACAGTGGATTCGCTCGTGCAGACCACCGGGTTCGTGAAAGGGGCGCGCGGTCACAAACCGTTCGCGGTCTCTGTAAACCCTTGAGGCCAGTGAAATTTCTGATAGGATCGGGCGCGCCCACGCACCCACGTGGGTTGATTATCACAAGAAACCTCTGTCGGATTCAGAGAAACCTCGTGCGGCATGGATGCGCACACAAGAGTTGGACGCAGCATGGTGTCGACCGCCCGTAGGCTAGCTCTGGCCTGCGCGATCCTTCTACCCTTCGGGGTGGCAGCCGCGCCGCTGGGCTATGTCAGCTCGTTCGATCGCCTTTATCGCGTGGATCTCGGCACCGGCCAGCAGACGCTCGTCGGCGATTTCCGGTTGGCCAACAACGAGCGTGTGTTCGACGTCGAGGGCTTGGCGTTTGCGCCCGACGGCGCCCTCTACGGTGTGTCGGACGCGAGCGAAGTACTCGTTCGCATCGATCCGGCGAACGGAGCGAGCACCGTCGTCGGCAGCCTCGGCCTCGCCGGCCAGGGCACGGGCGCAGGCAATAATCTCGATTTCGGCCTTTCTTTCACCTGTGACGGCAAATTGTGGCTGGCCGCCGAAACCGCGGCGAAGCTCTGGGAAGTGAACGCTGCCAACGGCAGCACCCGCGCCGTGGGCGCGCTCGGCGCGAAGATCACCGGCCTTGCAGGACGCGGCCTCGAATTGTTCGGCATCGGCGCCAGCGGTGACGAGCGGCTGTATCGCATCGACACCGCGACCGGTGCCGCTTCGGCGGTGGGTGCGGGGCTCGGCTCCAGCATCCATTTCGACGACGGCGGCCTTGATTTCGATGCGTCAGGCAACCTGTGGGCGGTGCTGGACTATCGCCCGACCTCACCCAACCGTGCGAGCGACCTCGCGCGCATCGATGCCACGTCCGGCATCGCCACGCTGACCGGCCGCTCCATCGCCGACGACGGCGAAGGCCTGGCGATCGCGCCGCCCGTCTGCGCACCGGCAGGGCCTGGCACTGCGTCCAATGTCCCCGCCGGCGACGTGCCGGGGCAGGCACTGCTGGCTGGGCTGATCGCGTTGCTCGGCGGATTTGCCCTGCGGTGGCAGCGTCGCACCTGACCCACACGCGTGATGGCACCGACGCCTGAACTTTTTCGCGTGGCGCCTACTCCAATCCGCGGCGCCCGTTTGCACCTTCCGGAATCCTGCATGTCGAGTTCATCCGCTTTTTCGTGGCACCGGTTTGCCTGGCGGCTGCTCGCGGCCGTGCTGCTATCCGCACCCGCGCTCGCCGATGCCGATCGCGAAGCCGATCTGGCCGGCGAGGCGGTCCAGGTCCTGCGCAAGACGATGGACACGCCCGACCACCGGATCCCGGACAGTCTGCTGCGCGATGCCGAGGCCATCGCGGTCATCCCGCACGTCGTCAAGGCAGGTCTGGTTTTCGGCGGTCGCCATGGCCGCGGACTGCTGTCGGTGCGCATGCGCGATGGCGTCTGGTCGAACCCGATCTTCATTTCGCTGACCGGTGGCTCGGTCGGGTTCCAGGCGGGTGTCGAGTCGACCGACGTGATCCTGGTGTTCCGCACCCGTCGCGGCGTCGACTCGATCGTCAACGGCAAGTTCACGCTGGGCGCCGACGCGTCGGTGGCGGCAGGCCCGGTCGGCCGCAGCGCTGCGATGTCCACCGACCAGAAACTCGAGGCCGAGATCTATTCCTATTCGCGCTCGCGCGGACTGTTCGCCGGTGTCGCGCTCGACGGTTCGGTACTGCGCGTACGCGAGCGCAGCAACCGGCGCGTCTACGGCAGCGACATCACGCCGCGGCGCATCCTCGAGGGCGGCACGCGAGGCACCCCCGAACCCGTTGTCGCGTTCCGCGATCTGCTCGAGGAATCCACTTCGCGCTGAGTACCGAAGCACGCGCAAGTCGTGACGACAGGCACGTCGGCGCGAACACACCCGCTGCGTTATCCTCGGTATCTCTCGGAATTCTGGAGCCCAAGATGGGCAGTTGGAGCATCGGGCACTGGTTGATCGTGCTGCTGGTCGTGGTGCTGGTCTTCGGATCCAGCAAGCTCGCCAATCTCGGCGGTGACCTCGGCCGCGCCCTGCGCGGCTTCAAGAAGGGTATGCACGAGGACGACAAGGACGCGCAACTGCGCGCCGATCCGCCGCCTGCGCAGCCCAGTGCGCAGGACTCGACGCACGATCGCGTCGAGCGCTGATCCCGACTCTGCTCGCGGGCCACGCGGCGCATGTTCGACGTCAGCTTTTTCGAGCTGGCGGTCATCGGGCTGGTAGCGCTGCTCGCGCTCGGGCCCGAGCGGCTGCCCGGCGCCGCGCGCACGCTCGGTGCGCTGCTGCGGCGCGCACGCTCCAGCTGGTTCAACCTCAAGAGTGAACTCGAACGCGAGCTGGACGCCGAATCGTTGCGGCGTCCGTTCGGCGAAGCGCAGCGCGAAGTCGAGCAACCGTTCGACCTGCTCGGCCGCTCACTGCGCGAGGTGTCGCAGTCGCTCGATCCCAAGCGCCTGACGCGCAAAGTGGGGCTGCTGAGCGATTCGCCCGCCACGGATGCGGCGGTCGCCGCGATGGGCGCGGCTGCGCGCGCGGACGCCGACGAGATGCGCCTGCAAGACGGCGCTGAAGCGCATGCCCCTCTCGCGCAAAACGACGAGGTGGCCGACGACACGTCGATGGGTCCGCCGGACGATCCCGGCGGCAAGGACGGCGAATCCCATGGCCAGCGCTGAAGGCGCGCCCGAACAGTCCCTGATCGCGCATCTCGTCGAGCTGCGCACGCGCCTGCTGCGCGCGATCCTGGTGCTGCTGGGCGTATTCCTCGCGCTGGTGCCGTTCGCGAACCGGCTCTATCACCTGCTCGCGGAACCGGTGCTCGCAAAGCTGCCCGCCGGCACCACCATGATCGCCGTGGATATCGCGACGCCTTTCATCACCCCGCTCAAGCTCACCTTTTTCGTGGCGTTGCTGGTGACCATGCCGTGGCTGCTGTACCAGCTCTGGGCGTTCGTGGCGCCTGGCCTCTACCGGCACGAGCAGAAACTCGCGACGCCGCTGCTGGCCTCGTCGGTCCTGCTGTTCTATACCGGCTGCGCCTTCGCCTATTTCCTGGTGTTGCCGGCGGTGTTCACCTTCCTCACGGCCGTCGCCCCGCAGGGCGTGGCGGTGATGCCCGACATCAACCATTACCTCGACTTCGTGCTGGTGCTGTTCTTCGCGTTCGGCGTCTGTTTCGAGATCCCGGTCGCGGTCGTGATCCTGGTTGCGCTCGGCGTGGTCGACGTGCCGAAACTCAAACGCGCGCGGCCCTACGTCATCGTCGGCGCATTCGTCGCTGGCGCGATCCTGACGCCACCCGACGTCATCTCGCAGATCCTGCTCGCGGTACCGATCTGGATCCTCTACGAGATCGGCATCGTGTTCGCCCGTTCGGTCAAGACCGGGGCGAAGCCTGCGCGCGCCGAGAATTGATCACTGCCGCGGCGTGCGCGACGGCCACGCCACGACGTAGCCCTTCGAGGCACGTTGCGGATTGATGTCGAGCCCGCCGCGTCGCGTGAAGCGCGCCGCCACCGCCAGCGCCGCGGGGGCGCAGCGCGCCTGGATATCGCAGAACATCTGCTCCACGCACTGCTCGTGCAGCGCGGCATGCTCACGGTAGGAAACGAAGTAGCGCAACAGCGCCTCGCGCTCGATGCGCGGTCCGCGATAGCGGATCCAGACGCTGGCGAAATCCGGCTGCCCGGTTACCGGGCAGTTCGACTTGAACGCATCCGTGAACAGGGATTCCTCGGTCAATGCGTCGCTGTCGGCAGCGAGCAGTTCAGGTTGCGGGGGGCCGAACCGCTCGATCGCCACATCGAGCATGTCCAGCGACGCCGATGATGTCATTGCACCCTCCCCCGCGTGTCCCGCAGAGAACGCATCGGCTCGAAGCAGCATGAATCGCACGTCCGCTCCGGTGGCGCGCGCGAGATCCACCATTACCCGGGCGCGCAATTCGTCGGCGTCGCGCAGGCGCTCGGCATTGAATCCGTTGAGATAGAGCTTGAGCGATTTGGATTCGACCAGTCGCGGTGACGACGCGGGCACGCGCAGTTCACCCATGGCCACCCGCGGCTTGCCGCGCGGATCGAGCCATGACAGCTCGAAGGCGGTCCACACGTCTTCGCCTTCGAACGGCAGGGGCAGGCCGGGCTCGAGGCCGAGTGCCACGCGCGCGGGCTCGCGCGGCACGGCGAACAACAGCGTCGGGTCGTAACCCGTCGCCAGCGCCGTGGGCTTGCCGAGCGCCGAGTCGCCCAGTACGTCCTGCATCGCGCGTGCCTTTTCCAAAAAATGACGCCGCGCCCGATCGGGCGCGGCGTGTTCTGCAACTTTCCAAGCTCGATCGAATCAGCGGACTTCGAATTCGCTCTGGCCTGCGGGCTGGCCGTCTACGGTCACCTCGACCTTGTAGCGCCCGACCGGGAAACCGTCCGGCTTGCTGATATTGAAAGTCGTGACTGCCGGACCCGTTGGGGCGATAGCCTGGCTGGCCTCGTTGACCATCTGGCCATCCTCGAACGACCACTTCGCGCCCACGTTGACGCTCGCAGCGCTGCCGTCGCTGGCGACCGCGGCATAGATCGTGTCTGACGGCCTGAACGTGGTGGTCGGCGCCGTCACGCGGTTGTCGGGACCGATGGCCGAACCGACATCGATCGAACGCACGACGAACGTCGACGGAGCTGATGGATCGGACATCGGCGCCGTGATCGCGGGATCGGCCGGCATCACCTGAGGCGTGGTGCTGGCGGCTGGAGTGGCATCGGGTGCCACCATCGGTGCAGCTTCTTCTTTCTTCTTGCAGCCGGCGACGGCCAGGGCAGCCACGAGGGCCACGGTCAAGAAACGGGACATGTGCATGTTGCTCTCCTGAAAAAACGAAAACGAAAACGAAAGTCGAATCAGAGTTCCGGAACCTTGAGCACCTGGCCCGGATGGATGAGATCGGGGTCCTTGATCTGGTCGCTATTGGCTTCGAACAGTTTGCGCCACGCGGAGGCCTTGCCGTAGAGCCGCTTGGCGATCTTGGAAAGGCTGTCGCCCTGGAGCACGGTATAGGTCGAAGGCAACGCACGCGGCGCCGAGGCCGCGCTCGAGATCACGCCGCCGACGACGTTGCCGAAGATCGACTTCTTCGGCGCGGCCGCGGCTGTGCTGCTTGCTGCCGCGCGCACATTACCGAAGCTCGGCCTGCCCGCGCTTTTCGCCGGCAGCGGCGTGCCGCCCGCCCCGCCGCCGTAGATACGCGCGCTCTTGGCGGCCGACGCGGCCTTGTCGACGATGCCCGTCGCGGTCTTGCCGAGCGACGCTTTCGGCGTGGCCGGCCTGGCGGGCGCCGGGGACAGTGTCCTGGACACCGGCTTGGCGCCGAGGGACGTGCTGGGCTTGAGCGTGGGAGTGCCCGGTTTGCGTGGCGTTCCGATCATGGTGTTCCTCGTGTGCGATGCGTGGTGCGACTGCCAGACTGGAGTGGCGAAGCACATTGCCGAGCGCGCACGGTAGTCCAGCGCAATCGCAAT
>JBKJSW010000242.1:0-5032 GCA_046595765.1 Ahniellaceae bacterium | reverse complement strand
CCCTGGTCGGCGAGAACGGGGCCGGCAAGACCACGCTGGTGAAACTGCTGGCGCGGCAACGCGCCCTCTGGGGCACGCTGCTGGCCACGCTCGGCAGCCTCGGCTACTACGCTGCGTACGCGTACATCGCCTGGCGCACGGTGCGCGGCGACTTCAGCATCGGCGACCTGACGTTTCTCGCTGGCAGTTTCCTGCGCCTCCGGCAATTGCTCGAAGGACTGCTGGTTGGTTTCTCGCAGGTGGCCGGACAGGCTCTGTACCTCGACGACCTGTACTCGTTCTTCGAGATCGAGCCGGAGATCGTCTCGAAGCCTGACGCAGTCGTCGTGCCGCAGCCGATCGCGCGCGGGTTCGTGTTCGAGGGCGTCGGCTTCTGCTATCCGGAGGCCGAGAACTGGGTGCTGCGCGGGCTCGACTTCGAACTCCGCGCGGGCGAAGTACTGGCCCTGGTCGGCGAGAACGGGGCCGGCAAGACCACGCTGGTGAAACTGCTGGCGCGGCTGTATGAGCCGGACGAGGGCCGCATCCTGCTCGACGGCCGCGATCTTCGCGACTACGACCTAGAGGATCTCCGCGCAAACATCGGCGTGGTGTTCCAGGATTTCGTGCGCTACCACCTGACCGTGGCGGAAAACATCGGGGTCGGTGCAATCGCCGCGCTCGGAGATCGTCCACGCATCGAGCGCGCTGCACAGCGCGCGGCCGCCGACGAAGTCATCGCCGGACTGCCGATGAGCTACGACCAGATGATCGGGCGGCGTTTCCAGAACGGCGTCGACCTCTCCGGCGGCCAATGGCAGAAAATCGCGATCGCGCGCGCTTACATGCGCGACGCTCAGGTGATGATCCTCGACGAGCCGACCGCCGCGCTCGACGCGCGCGCGGAGTTCGAGGTGTTCCAGCGCTTCCGCGAGCTGGCGCACGCGCGCACCGCGGTGCTCATCTCGCATCGTTTCTCCAGCGTGCGGATGGCCGACCGCATCCTGGTGCTCGCCCACGGGCGCATCGAGGCCTCGGGCACGCACGCGGAACTGCTCGATCAGCGTGGCCGCTACGCCGAGCTCTTCGAATTGCAAGCGGCGGGATACCGATGACGCGTGCGGCTGACGGCGCGAACGACGAACTGTGTACGAGTGTTTCCGTATTCGTGAGCGCACAGTGAATCGCGCATGAGGTTGGAATGAAACGGGACGCTGTGTAGTTTTTTGTGGACGGATTGTCCGCGCGCGTGCACCCCCAACTCATGATGCGACGACGAGTATCGCGGCACTTTCAACAGCAAGGTCTCCCCGCTCATGTCGCCGAAGTTAATTTCAGTACTCATCTCCGCCGCGCTGGCGTCGACGACGGCGCTTGCGTCGAGTCACCGCGAAGCGCCGTTCATTTCGGAACTGCCGAAGGTCGACGCGACCGACGTCTACATGTTCCGCAGTTACGAAACCGGCCGCGACGGCTTTGTCACGCTCATCGCCAACTACCTGCCGCTCGAGGATCCGTATGGTGGTCCCAACTATTTCTTCCTGGACCCGGAAGCGCTGTACGAGATCCACGTTGACAACAACGGCGACGCGCAGGAAGACCTGACCTTCCAGTTCCGCCTAAACAACGCGTTCCAGTCGCGAGTGGTGCCGGTCAATGGCGTCAACGTGCCGGTGCCTCTGATCAACATCGGTCCGTTCGGACCCACGCCCGAGGCCAATGACGCCAGCAAGAACCTGATCGAGACTTACACGCTCAATGTGGTTCGCGGCAACCGCCGCACAGGCCAGTCGCAGCCGGTGACGAACATGACGGCCGGCGGTACGACCTTCCGCAAGCCGCTCGACAACATCGGCACGAAGTCCATTCCCAACTACCAGCAGTTCGCCGACAACCACATCTTCCGCGCCGGTATTCCGGGTTGCAGCGAAGGCCGTGTGTTCGTCGGGCAGCGCCGCGAGGGATTCTTCCTCGACCTCGGTGGCACGTTCGACCTGGTCAATTTCAACCCGCTTGGACCTGAGACGGGCGGACCGAACCAGTTGCTCAACAAGAACGTGACCACGTTCGCAGTTGAAGTTCCCATCGCGTGCCTGGCTTCGGCGGGCAGTCCCATCATCGGTGCGTGGACGACGTCGAGCTTGCGCCAGGCGCGCGTGCTCAACTCGCGTCCACGGGGTAGCGCTACGCTGTCGCCGAGCGGCGCCACAGGCGTGGGCTCTTCGGTCGAAGGTGGAGCGTGGACCCAGGTGTCCCGCCTGTCGGCACCGCTGGTCAACGAAGTGGTCATCGGACTTCCGGACAAGGATCGCTTCAACGCGTCCGAGCCGCGCAACGACGCGCAGTTCGCGACCTATGTGACCAATCCGACTCTGCCTGAGCTCATCGAGATCCTGTTCCCGGCCGCGCTGGCTCCAAACCTGTTTCCGCGCACCGACCTGGTCTCCGTGTTCCTGACCGGCGTCGCCGGACTCAACATGCCGACGGGTGGCGTGGCCTCGGAAATGTTGCGCCTCAACACGTCGACGCCTGCGGTCGCTTTTGGTTCGCAGAATACGCTTGGCGTGATCGCTGGAGACAATGCCGGGTATCCGAACGGACGTCGTCCTGGTGACGACGTGGTGGATATTTCCCTGCGCGTGGTGATGGGCAAGTTGCTGCCAGCGACAGTCGCTCCGGCAGGCCAGCTGCCCTTCACCGATGGTGTCAGGGCCACGCCGGAATTGTTCCGTACGACTTTCCCGTACCTCAACACGCCGCTTCCCGGCAAGGGTTGATCGGTATGCAGGCGACCTTCGGGGTGCATCCCGAAGGTCGCGCACGCTCGAACCTGATGCGGGCGATGATTGCAGCACGCCCGCCGCCCACGATGCGACCTAGGACAAATACGCGATGAACAATTCGATCCGACTGGGCCTCATGCTCGCCACGGCGCTCGCGCTGCAGGCCTGCAGCAGCAGCGACAACAATTCGACTCCGCCGGTAGTGCCACCGGCACAGCCGCCTGCCACGCAGCCTCCTGCGCCCGTACAAACCGCGTTTGCGGCGTTCGTTCTCGGCCTCATTGGGCAGAACAGCGAAACCGCGAGTCCGGTTGACATCAACAACCTCGAATTCACCTTCAGCGAGGATCCAAACGCGTTCAACGGTGTCGTCGGCGGCCCGTAACTCGCGGACCGTCCTGCTGGGCGCATTGTTGCTCTGGGGGAGCCTGTCGAATGCGCAGGCTCCCCCTGCTTATGTGCCGAAGGCGGATTCGACCGTCCTGGCCCGCGTGCCACGCACCTACGCGGCGTGGCGCGACGGAGCGCTGCGCATCGATTCGCCCGAGGCGCTGGGACAGGCCCTCGCGGATATCGCCCGTGGTGGCGACGCGCGACTGGTGGGCCGGCTGCAAAGCGCGCTCGACGCACTGCCAGCGGGAGTGCCACGTCCCGACGCTGAACTTGCCCAAATCTGGATCGCGCAACACCAGCACGACTTTGCAGCCGCGCGCGCGGGCCTGGACGACATGCTGGCACGCGATCCGCGCAACGCGGGTGCCATCGCCATGCGTGCCCACCTCAATCTGACGCAAGGTCGACTGCGCGATGCCCAGCGCGACTGCGGGGCGCTGCTGCTGCTCGATCCGCGGCAGGCGGGCTTGTGCGCGGCGCGCCTGGCGCAGCGGCGCGGCAATACCGAGGCCGCAGGCAGAGTGCTTGGTCGACTGGGCGAAGGCGACGACGGCGTCGCGCGCGACGCGCGATTGCTCGCCGCCGAGGTGGCGTCGATCCGCGGCGATGCCGCAGCCGGGGAATTGTTCCGCAGCGCAATGTCGGCAGCACCGGGTGACGTGCGACCGCGGATAGCCCTGGCGAGGTGGCTGCGCCGCCATGGTCGCGCCGCAGAGGCGCTGGCGCTGTTGCCGGTTGATTCCGATCACGACGGCATCGCGCTCGAGCGCGTGCTGGCGGCCTACGCGAGTGGTGCAGCGGACGCGTCGGTGCTGCGCCAGCGTCTCGAGGCGCGTCACGCTGCGGCACGCGCGGCAGGATCCAGCCCCGAGACACGTGACGAGGCGGAACTGGCACTGCTCGCGGGCGACGCGGCGCACGCACTGCAGTTGGCGCTCGCCAACTTCGAGACCCAGCGTGACATCGAGGACATCGATCTGCTCGAGCGCGCGGCGCACGCCGCACGGCGTCCGGCAGCACTCGCGCCGCTCGCCGCGTGGGCGGCGGCCGAAGGCGCGTCAGTCCCCGCCACGGCAGTGGACGGCGCCTGATGCGACCGCTGCTCCTGTTGATCCTGTGCGTCTTCGCGCAGCTGGCATCGGCGCACTCGCTCAGCGTGGCGTACGTGCACGTCGTGCAGGACTCGACTACGCGCACGACCGAAGTCTCGGTCGACGTGGCGCTGGCGGACCTCGAACTCGGCGTGGGTGTGGACGGCAACCACGACGGCGCGATCACGTGGGGTGAGCTCCGCGCACGTTCCTCCGCGATCGCTGAGTTCGTTACGTCTGGCCTTCATCTGAGCGCCGGCGGCGCGCGTTGCCGACTTCGGCCCGGCGCGCTCGCGGTGCGCGATTACGCCGACGGCACCTACGCGCACCAGCCGCTCACTGCGGACTGCGCGGCGGGAGACGCCACGCTCGAATACCGGATGCTGCTCGACCGCGACGCGCAGCATCGGGCCATGCTGGTCGTCGAGCGCGACGGCAAGACCGCCACGAGCCTGCTCGATTCGACGCATCGGAGCGCACGCCTTGCCGCGCCGCGGGGCACGTTCGAGGCCTTCGTGCGCGAAGGCATCCACCACATACTGATTGGCTACGATCACCTCGCATTCCTGCTCTCGCTGTTGCTTGCGGTCGCGCTCACGTGGCGCGAGGGCCAGTGGCATCGCGCCGGCACACTTGCGCAGAGTTTCCGCCGAGCCGCCGGGCTGGTGACGGCGTTCACGCTCGCCCATTCGCTCACCTTGTCGCTGGCCGCGCTGGGCCTGGTCACTCCGATCGGACGCATGGTCGAGGCTGCGATTGCGCTGAGCGTGACGCTTGCGGCGCTCA
>JBKJSW010000033.1:0-10506 GCA_046595765.1 Ahniellaceae bacterium | reverse complement strand
CACCGACGCAATCGCAGGATCACGGTCATGAGCGCCCAGCCCAACCTCGGCATGCAGGTCACCACGTTCGAGAATCCGATGGGTATCGACGGCTTCGAGTTCGTCGAGTTCGCGGCGCCCGTCGAGCAGCAGGAGCGGCTGCACGACTATTTCCTGCGCATGGGTTTCACTGCGGCGATGCGCCATCGCACGCGGCCGATCACGCTGTACCGGCAGGGCGGCGTCAACTTCCTCGTCAATGACGATCCCGATTCATTCGCCGCCGACTTCGCACGTTCGCATGGCCCTTCGGCCTGCGGATTTGCGATCCGGTTCACGCGCCCTTCGGCCGAAGTGCTGGCGACCGTGCTCGGCAACGGCGGCGAAGCCATCGTCGATCGCGCCGACACGCGCGCCGTCGATGCGCCCGTGGTCAAGGGCATCGGCGACTGCATGCTGTATCTGGTCGACCGCTATGGCGATCGCGGCTCGATGTACGGGGAATTCCTGCCGGTGCAGGGCGCGGACCAGAACCCGGTCGGGTTCGGGCTCACCTTCATCGACCACCTCACGCACAACCTCTATTTCGGCAACATGCAGAAGTGGTCGGATTACTACGAGCGCCTGTTCAACTTCCGCGAGATCCGCTACTTCGACATCAAGGGCGCCAAGACGGGCCTCGTGTCCAAGGCGATGACCGCGCCGGACGGTGTGGTGCGCATCCCGCTGAACGAGTCGAGCGACCCGAAGTCGCAGATCAACGAGTACCTCGACACCTACAAGGGCGAGGGTATCCAGCACATTGCCTGCTTCACCGACGACATTTATTCGACGATCGAGCGCATGCGCGACTCCGGGATCCAGTTCCTCGATACGCCCGCTTCGTATTTCGAAGTGATCGACGAGCGCGTGCCGAACCACGGCGAGGATGTGGCGCGGCTCGCGCGCAACCGCATCCTCATCGACGCCGACCTCGAGACCAAGCAGCGCAAGCTGCTGCAGATTTTCACCACCAATGCGATTGGTCCGATCTTCTTCGAGATCATCCAGCGCAAGGGCAACGAAGGCTTCGGCGAGGGCAATTTCCAGGCCCTCTTCGAATCGATCGAGCGCGACCAGATGCAGCGCGGCGTGCTGTAAGCCTGAATTTTTTCGTGCGTCGGTCCTGGACGATGTTGAACCCCTCTCCCTACGGGAGAGGGGCAGGGGTGAGGGGCTGGGCTTGAACCAAAATTTCAGGCCCTCTTTGCCCACGTCCACGCTCGATCGTGCGCGTCGATTGCGAGTTGCTTCTACCGATGCGGAGCGAACGCTGTGGTTCCATCTGCGTTCTTCGCGCTTGCAGGGACTGAGGTTTCGCCGGCAACACCCGATTCCACCGTACATCGTCGACTTCTACTGCGATTCCGAGAAGCTGGTGATCGAACTGGATGGATCGCAACACAGTCCACGAGCCGATGAAGTTCGTACGCGCTTTCTCGAAAATCAAGGATTGACGCTGTTGCGCTTCTGGGACAATGACGTCCTGCAGGAGAAGGAAGCTGTGCTTGAGGCGATCATCTCCGCCGTCGGACCTCTGCCCCTCACCCCTTCCCCTCTCCCGCAGGGAGACGGGTTCAAGAAATAGGCACTCGCGCAAATGGTTGGAAATTTGCAGAACGGTGGTTACCAGACCGGGTTCGGGAACGAGTTCGCGACTGAAGCGGTGGCAGGTGCGTTGCCGGTGGGGCGCAATTCGCCGCAGCGAGTCGCGCACGGGCTGTACGCCGAGCAATTGTCTGGGACCGCGTTCACGGCGCCGCGCGGCGAAAACCGGCGCAGCTGGCTGTATCGCATCCGGCCGGCAGCGATGCATGGCAGCTTCGAGCGCTACGTGCGCAGCGGCGGCGGGTCAGGCAGCTTCCACGACGACTTTGGCAGCGGCCCGGTGACGCCCGACCAGCTGCGCTGGAATCCGTTGCCAGACGCCGCCGCCGACACGGATTTCGTCGATGGCCTGTTCGCGATGGCGGGCAACGGCTCCGCCGCCGCGCAGCATGGCGTCGGCATCCACGTGTACGCCGCCAACCGCTCCATGCGATCGCGCTATTTCTACAGTGCCGATGGCGAGCTGTTGATCGTGCCGCAGCAGGGTCGCCTGCGCATTGCGACCGAGCTCGGTGTCATCGACCTCGAGCCGCAACAGGTCGCGGTGATTCCGCGGGGCGTGCGCTTCCGCGTCGAGTTGCCGGACGGTGTCGCGCGCGGGTATGTGTGCGAAAACTTCGGTGCCCTGCTGCGCTTGCCGGAGCTGGGACCGATCGGCAGCAACGGGCTTGCCAACCCGCGCGATTTCGAGACGCCGGTCGCCGCCTACGATGACCGCGACGAGCCATCGGAACTCATCGCGAAATTCCAGGGCCACCTGTGGCGCGCGGACATGGATCATTCACCGCTCGATGTGGTCGCCTGGCACGGCAACTACGCCCCGTATCGCTACGACCTCCGTCACTTCAACACCATCGGCTCGATCAGTTTCGATCACCCTGATCCATCCATCTTCACCGTGCTGACGTCACCGAGCGACACGCCCGGCACGGCCAATCTAGACTTCGTGATCTTCCCGCCGCGCTGGCTGGTGACGCAGGACACGTTCCGGCCGCCGTGGTTCCACCGCAACGTCGCCAGTGAATTCATGGGGCTCGTCCATGGCGCGTACGACGCCAAGGCCGAAGGCTTCGCACCCGGCGGCGCGTCGCTGCACAACTGCATGACCGGCCACGGCCCCGACGCCGCGACGTTCGACAAGGCGAGCCGCGCCGATCTCGCGAAGCCCGACGTGATCGAGAACACGATGGCTTTCATGTTCGAGACTCGAGCGGTGCTCCGGCCCACCCGGCAGGCACTCGACGCGGGGCATCGGCAGCGCGACTACCAGGCTTGCTGGACGGGGCTGGAAAAGCACTTTGTCACGAAACTGCAGCGCGACTGAGTTCCGGCCGCAGCATCGTTCGCCAGCCCGCGTTCAGCGCGACGTGGCGATCCTTCCCGCATTATCGCGTCGCCTTTTGCGACCCCTTCGAGGCTTCCCATGCGGCGATTCGTGTTCACTGCCTGCGTCATGGTCGCGGCGTTGGCCGGCTGCGATCGCGATCCACCGCTGCAGGACAAACCGGCCCAGGCGCCGATCGCAGTGGCGACGGTGCCTTCCGCGGATGGTTCGGCCGTGCGGCCGCCGAGCGTGCCCGCGGACATCGTGAACGCGCCGCCGAGCCGGCCTCGCGTGGCTCCCAAACCCGTGAAGCCGCCTGAAGGCGGCGCCTACGACGACCATTCCGGCGACGCTCGCGACGGGCAAAGGGGTGACGACGCGTTCGACCCGGATGCGTCCGATGCCAGGGACGAAGCACCATCCCGGTCGCTCACGGTTCACTGGGAAGGCATCGGCAACATCGAGTTCGGCATGGACGTCGACGAAGTTCGCGACGCGTGGCCCGGCGATCTTGGCGACCAGGGTACGGCCGAACAGGACGAGTGCCTGTACTTGTCCCAGTCCCCGCGCCGTCCCGCCGACGCGCCTGCGCTGATGTTCGAGCGCGGTCGGTTCGTGCGCTATGACATCGACACGCCCGCGACCGATGCGCCGGGTGGCGGTGGCGTGGGCATGCACACGCTGGAGATCCTCGACCGCTACGGCGGGAGTAACGTGGAACGCTCGCCCCACAAGTACACCGATGGCGAGTACCTCCGCGTCGAAAGCCCCGAAGGCGGCAGCGTGTTGCTGTTCGAGACCGATGAGGAGGGTGTCGTCACCGAGTGGCGCATGGGCGTCGAGCCACAGGTCGATTACGTCGAAGGCTGTTCCTGATGCGGTGGAAAATGCACGCTGCACGGACGCGGTGCAATCGGCGACAATCGCACCTCACCGGTTCCCGCGGGGCAGCATGAAACTCGGATCGCTGAAGGAGGGCGGGCGCGACGGCACGCTCATCGTCGTGTCGCGTGACCTGACGCGCGCGGTGCGCGCCACCGGCATCGCGCCGACCCTGCAGGCCGCGCTCGACGACTGGTCCAACGTCGCGCCACGGCTGGCGACGCTCGCCGAGACGCTCGAGGAAACCGCCACCGCCGCCAATGGTGCCGAAGTATTCGTGCTCGATATGAATTCGCTTGCTTCGCCGCTGCCGCGCGCCTACGAGTTCGTGGACGGCAGCGCCTACCTGCCGCACGTAGTGCGCGTGCGGCGTGCGCGTGGCGCGGAAGTGCCGCAGTCGTTCTACACCGACCCGCTCATGTATCAGGCCACCAGCGCGGGATTCCTCGGGCCGCGCGACGAGATTCCGGTGGTCAGCGAGGACTACGGCATCGATCTCGAGGCCGAAGTCGTCGTGGTTACCGACGATGTGCCGATGGCCGCGACGCCGGACGAGGCCGCCGGCCACATCCAGCTCATTGGCCTGATCAACGACGTGAGCCTGCGCAACCTCATCCCGGCGGAGCTCGCCAAGGGTTTTGGCTTCCTGCAGTCCAAGCCGCGCTCGGCGTTGTCGCCCGTACTGGTGACGCCGGATGAGCTCGGCGACGCGTGGCAGGGCAGCAAGCTGCACCGGCCGCTGACCACGCACATCAATGGACGCTGGTTCGGTGCGCCCGAGGCAGGCGTCGATATGCAGTTCGACTTCGGCCAGCTGGTGGCGCACGTGGCGAAGACGCGGCCACTGGCCGCCGGCACCATCGTCGGTTCCGGCACGGTCGCCAATGAGGACACCTCGCTCGGCGCGTCCTGCTTCGCAGAATTGCGTACTGTGGAAACGCTGCGAGACGGCCAGCCGTCGACGCCGTTCATGCGCTTCGGAGACGTCGTCCGTATCGAAATGCTGGATGCCGACGGTCGGAGTATCTTCGGCGCCATCGAGCAACGGATCGTGCCCCACCCGGTTTGAGCGAGGCATCCACCCAACGGCGCGTCGACGGGAGACTGCGGTGCAACAGGCGATGAGGCTCTACAGTTACTGGCGGTCCAGCGCGGCTTACCGGGTGCGTATCGCGCTCGCGCTCAAGCACCTCGAGTACGAAACCGAGTCCGTGAACCTGATGCGCGACGGCGGTGAGCAGCGCACGCCGGAGTTCCTCGAGATCAACCCGCAGGGATTCGTGCCGGTGCTACGCGATGGCGGTCGCATGATCGCCCAGTCCATGGCGATCATCGAATACCTCGAGGAAACCCATGCGTCGTTGCCACTGCTGCCGAACGGCGCACGCGAGCGCGCCTTCGTGCGCGGGGTGGCGCTGGCAATCGCCTGCGACATCCATCCACTCAACAACCTCTCCGTGCAGAAGTACCTCGAATCCGAATTGGGCATCACCGAAGGGCAGCGGGAGCAGTGGATCCTGCACTGGATAGGGCGCGGCCTGGCCGCCGTCGAGGGCATGCTCGACCACAACATCTCGCTCGGACGATTCGTCGGCGGCGAGGGTCCAGGCCTCGCGGAATGCTTCATCGTGCCGCAGCTCTACAACGCGCGGCGATTCCACCTGCCGCTTGAGGCGTATCCGCGTCTCGTGGCGATCGACGCGGCCTGCGCACTGCTGCCGGAGTTCCAGACCGCGCACCCCGACAGTCAGCCCGACAAGCCTGCCGACGCGTAGGCCGCCACGAACCTGCAGAGCGGATACATGCTCCGCTGCCGTGTCACGGGGCTTCTAGCCGAGCATGGATCCGCTCTACAGGATCGCGGTCGCGCTCAGTAGCCGGTAAATGGATCGGCCGAATTGAGGTCGTTGGCCCCGCCGAGCGTGTCGCTGCCTTCCGACAGGCGGATGCGCAAGGACAGGCCATCACGCGAGTCTGCCGAACGCAGCGCCTCGTCGAGTTCGATCTTGCCGTCCTTGTAGAGCCGGAACAGTGCCTGGTCAAAACTCTGCATGCCTTCCTGGAGGCTGCCTTCCATTGCCGCCTTGATTTCGTGCACCTGTCCGCGGCGGATGAGGTCTCGGATCATCGGCGTGTTGATCAGGACCTCGGTGGCCGGCATGCGCTTGCCATCCATGCCCTTCACGAGGCGCAGCGAAATCACCGCCTTCAGGTTCAGCGCAAGGTTCATCAGGATGTTCTTGTGCGCGTTCTCGGGGAAGAAATTGAGGATGCGCTCGAGGGTCTGGTCGGCGTTGTTGGAATGCAGCGTGGCGAGGCAGATATGACCGGTTTCGGCGAAGGCGATCGCGGATTCCATGGTGGTGTGGTCGAGGATCTCGCCGATGAGGATGACGTCGGGCGCCTCGCGCATGGCGTTCTTGAGCGCCGCGTGGAATGCATGTGTGTCGAGGCCCACCTCACGCTGGTTGACGATCGACTTCTTGTGCCGGTGCAGGTATTCGATCGGATCCTCGATGGTCAGGATGTGACCGGTCGAGGAGGTGTTGCGATGATCGATCATCGAGGCGAGCGCGGTCGACTTGCCCGAACCGGTCGAGCCCACCACCAGAATGAGCCCGCGCGGCTCCATTATCAGGCTCTGCAGGATCGGTGGCAGTTTGAGTTGCTCGATGGACGGGATCTCGCTCTTGATCGCGCGGATCACCATGCCGACTTCGCCGCGCTGCTTGAACACGTTGACGCGGAAACGGCCCGCGTCCTTGACCGCGATGGCCATGTTCATTTCCAGGTCTCGCTCGAAAGACGGCACCTGGCCTTCGTCCATGAGCGAGTAGGCGATCTTCTTGACCATGCCGGGCGGGAGGCCCGTGCTGCCCAGCGGGTAGAGCTTGCCCTCGACCTTGATGTAGACGGGTGCGCCGGTGGTCAGGAACATGTCGGACGCGCCCTTGTCCGCCATCAGCTTCAGGAAATAACCGATGTCCATGCTCGTTCCTCGGTGTGCGGGGCGCTGGGTGCGGCGACGTACTGCACGCTGGAACATACCAGAGCGCCACTGCCCAGAAAGCAAGCCGCGCGCCATTTTTGAACCGGTGCCAAGCCGGATGTTCTCCCGAGGTTTTCCATCGAGCGAGGCTTGGGCTTTCGCGGTTGCCGGGCCCACCCAATCGGAGTAGGTTCGAAGTTGCAGTGGCCGCCTACACGCCCTGCGCCAGCGAGTCCCAAGCCGATGAATCGAGCGTCTCCCTCCGTCACCGATGGCCTCCCAGGCGAGGTACTCGGTACGCAGGCAACGCCATGCCGCGCTCGATCATCCGGATACTCCCATCGCCTATTGACTCCGCGCGTGGCGCGCGGAATCAGTGGCCCGTTGCCAACGGAGGTAGCCGATGTTTGAAGGTCAACAGCACCAGGTCGAAGCCAAGATGCAGTCCGACTCTGAATTCC
This sequence comes from Ahniellaceae bacterium, assembly GCA_046595765.1. GTDB lineage: Bacteria > Pseudomonadota > Gammaproteobacteria > Xanthomonadales > Ahniellaceae > JBBQNY01. The sequence continues at coordinate 3,224 of JBKJSW010000033.1, read as the reverse complement.
GGCAGTTGTATTACCGGCATCAGGAACTCGACAAGCAGGTTCTCGATGCAGAGCTCGGCGTACTGCCCATGGACGACGTGAAGCTGCACCAGCTCAAGAAAGAAAAATTGTGGGCAAAAGACAAACTGACACAAATGTGGAGCACCAATCAGCCGGCATAGCCGACGTCATCGCGCCTAGGCGCGCATGAGCAACGACGGGCCCCATGCGGGGCCCGTTGTGTTTTTGCAACCATTGGACACAGTCCCGGCGGTGATCATGCGCCCGCATCGAGTGGCCTGCGCGGTAACCTGCTTGCCTGCCGTTTGCCGGTGTGCTTTCTCGCGCACTTCAGCCGGACATCTTCATTGCAACGCGGCTGGTTGCGTTGACATCGTCGCGAATGCTCGGGGGAATGGGTGAGAAGTGCCATTGGAAGTGTCGTAATTGTGCGGAGCATGTGGATGTCCGTGAGCTGTGCGGCCCTGCTCGGCACCGCCGCAATCGGCGTGCCGAGTGTCCAGGCCCAAAGCCGGCAACCGTCCTCGTTTGCATCGCAGGTGCACGCGCGATCCGCGTTCATGCCGAAGGCGTTCGCAACCACGCAACGCATCGACAACCCGGGCAATGGAAAAGGCGCGGACGGACGCGAATCGGATTTTCTGGGTTACGCCGTCGCGATCGATGGCAACACGGCGGTGGTGGGCGCTACGGGCGACGATAGGCGCATGGGGGCTCGGCAGGAAGGCGCTGCGTATGTCTTCATTAACACGAATGGGCAGTGGCAGCTGCAGCAGAAATTGACAGGTGCTTCCGTCGAGCAGGACTCGAGGTTCGGGAGCAGCGTCGCGGTGCAAGGCGACAGCATTCTGATCGGCGCCCCCGGTGAATTGGAGGGCGCGGTGCGTGGGGCGGCCTACTCTTTTTCCCGTTCGGCCGGACAGTGGACGCGCCGGCAGCGGCTGGCGCGTCCCGACCAGCCAGAACCAGCCTTCGGCTCTGCCGTGGCGCTGACCCCGACGCAGGCCTTCGTGGGTGCGTCATCTTTTTTTCAGGGTTCCGGGCAGGCCGGTTTTGTCGGCGTCTACGACCGGCAGAACGGCGAATTTGTGCAACGCCAGACTCTGACGAGTGCTTCCGACGTATCCGGAAGCTTCGGCATGACAATCGCTACCGATGGCGTCGATCTCGTGGTGGCTGCGCCCTATCAGACAGTGAGCGGGCAAGCCAATCACGGACTGGCTGAAGTGTTCGAGCTGCAGTCCGGTCTCTGGCTGAATGTCCATACGCTTCGAGTCGAGAATGTCGGCGCAACCGTGGTCGGATCCTCGATCGCGGTAGGCGCTGCGCGGATCGTGCTGGGCTCCCAAGCGGGCTTCGCGTACCCGTTTCTGGACACCGGCGGCGCGTGGATTGCCCAGGCCCCTTTGCGCCCCGCTGACTATGTTGCCGGTTCGCGCTTCGGAGTAAGCGTTTCGCTATCGGGTGACTTCCTGGTGATCGGAGCGCCCGAAGAAGGTGCTGGCCCAGTGTCCCGAGCGGGCGCCGCCTACGTTTTTGAATGGGTTGGGACTTGGCAGGAACGCCAGAAACTGGTCGGAGCGAATCGCTCAGGGGGCGATATTTTCGGCTGGAGCGTGGCAACGTCTTCAGGCTGGATCATTGCCGGCGTTCCTGCGGACAGTTCGCCGCTGCACACCAGTGCCGGCTCGGCCAGCGTGTGGACGCGTCCGAGCTCCACATGGATCGAGACTGCGCAGCTCGTAGCGGGTCCGGGCGGCGCCATCGACTTGTTCGGCGCTACGGTGGTTTCGTCGAGTAATTCGGCGACTGTTGCCGTGGGTGCTTTTCTGGACGATGTCGGCGTGAACTTCAACCAGGGGTCCGTGCATGTCGCGGCTCTAGACGCCGGCGTATGGACCCTGCAGGGGCCCATCGTTGCACCGGACGGTGCGCCGGCCGACTACTTTGGCCTGTCGCTGGCGCTCGCCCAAGGTCGCCTCGTGGTGGGAGCTCCGGACAGTGACGTCGACGGCATCAGTGCGAGGGGTGCGGTGTACACCTTCGTGGCCGTTGGTGCGGGATGGAACTTTGAGCAAAAGTTGATCGCGGCCGACGGCGCGCTGGTGGATCAGTTCGGAACCGCAGTGGCGCTCGGCAACGACGTAATCTTTGTAGGCGCCCCGCGCCAGGATTCCGGTGGCTTGCCGGGTCGCGGCTGCGTCTATGTCTTCGAACGCATGGGATCGACCTGGACGCAAACGCAGCGACTGAGGGCGTCGGACGGAATGTCGGGCGACGGCTTTGGAACGAGTATTTCGCTTTCGGGGGACTCGCTCGCAATTGGCGCGCCGGCCGACGAATTGCGAACAGGCGCCGCCTACGTTTTCGTTCGCAACGGACTTGGCGAATGGGTCGAGCAGCAAAAGGTCTCCTCGACCGAAGTATCGGGTGGCGCGAAGGTCGGGGAGGCAATCGCGCTGGACGCAGATACCCTGGTTCTCAGCGCCACTGGCGACGGTGCAGGAACCATTGCACGAGGCTCGGCCCTGGTCTTCCAACGAGTGGGTTCGCTGTGGTCGATGCAGCAGAAGATCGCACCCAGTACCAGCCAGGCGTTTGCCCGCTTTTCCGAATCGCTGGCCCTCAAGGGGAACGTGCTGGCGGTGGGATCGAACTCGACCACTCTCGCGGTTCACCTCTATCGGCGAGTGGGTGCATCCTGGACAGAATCACAAACGATCTTGCCGCTGGCGCCGTCGTGGGGCGATTCGAGGCCGAGCGTGGCGTTGACCGGTAATCACCTCGTCGTCGGCAACGGCACGGCGGTTGGTTTGGACGAGTACGCCAATGAAGCCACCGGCGCGGTCCGGTTTTTCAATGACGACCCCGGCCTACTCATGCGCAACGGATTCGAGCCCTGACGTTGCACGGCGGCTCGCCGGCCGCACCTTCGAACACCATTCGCGGCAACGGGCAGAACAAGTCACTGCACGATGTCGATCGGGCGCTCGGCCCATGCCTGTTCGCTCCCGTCCGCGCCGCGCAGCGTCATCCCGAGCCAGTGGCGCCCAGGCGCGACACGCGAAGCGTCGACGTGAGCGCGGAATGCGATGTTGGGAAGATCCGGGTCGCGCGAGCGGCCCTTCCAGAAGCCGGATACCCAGAGGTTGGGCAGTCGCATCGTGGCTTCAGCGACCGGCGTCCCATCGAGCGTGATGGTGACGCCGGCAACGCCGACCTGG
>JBKJSW010000027.1:0-4592 GCA_046595765.1 Ahniellaceae bacterium | reverse complement strand
AAACAGTTCCGTGTAGCGATCCGCCAGGTGTTCCATTTCGCTGGTGAGGACGATCTTGCCATCGCGGATGAACATGACGTCGGTCAGGATGTGCTCGATTTCCTCAACCTGGTGCGTAGTGACGATGATGGTCTTGTTCTCGTCGAAGTAATCTTCCAGCAGGCGCTGGTAAAACTGCTTGCGATACAGGATGTCGAGGCCGAGCGTCGGCTCGTCGAGCACCAGCAGGCGCGCATCAATCGCCATGACGAGCGCGAGATGCAGCTGCACGATCATGCCCTTGGACATTTCGCGCACGCGCATCGAGGGTTTGAGCTGCGTGTTGGCAATGAAGCGCTCGCAGCGGGCGCGGTCGAAACGCGGATGCACGCCGGCGACGTAGTCGATCGCCTCGCGTACCCGGATCCAGCGCGGCAGCGTGGCGACGTCGGCGATGAAGCAGACCTGTTCCATCAGCGCGTCGCGCTGGGTCCGCGGGTCGAATCCCAGCACGTCAAGCTGGCCTTCGAACTGCGCCAGGCCGAGGATTGCCTTGAGCGCCGTGGTCTTGCCAGCGCCGTTCGGGCCGATGAGGCCGACGATGCGGCCGGTCGGGATATCGAAGTCCGCATGGTCGAGGGCGACCTTGTTGGGGTAGGCCTTGTGCAGTCCGCGGGCGCGCACCGTGATGCCCGGGCTGCCGTTGACGGTGGCGTTCATGCGTGTTCTCCGGTTCCGGCGAAGCCCTGGAGCAAGCGCTTGGGATCGAGGCCCAGGCGCCGGATGCGCTCCATCAGCAACGGCCATTCCTCGCGCAGGAATCGGTCCCGCTCGCTCGCGAGCAGTTGCTCGCGTGCCCCTTCTGCTACATACATGCCCAGTCCCCTGCGTTTGTCGATAAGGTTTTCGTTGGCCAATTCCTGGTAGGCCTTGGACACCGTGATCGGATTGAGTTGAAAGTCGCCGGCTACCTGACGCACGGAAGGCAGTGCGTCGCCTTCCTTCAGCACCCCGTCCAGGATCATGGCGATGACTTTTTCGCGGAGCTGCCGATAGATCGGCGCGTTGTCGTTCCATTGCACACTCATGGCTTACTTGCTCCCGCCGAGGGGGTCGGGTCCGAACGCGTAGTACGGGAGTCGGAGGCTGACGCGCGAGGCGCGCCTCGAGGCGGCGCTGGCCTTCTGCAACTGCGCCGTCGCTTCGCGGATGGGTGCGGGAACCATGGCGGCCGCGAGTGCGGCGCGCTCGGTCGCGATCATCGCGTCGGCCGCGGCCAGCTCAGCCGGATCCGCGATGACCACGATGGTGGGCAGGGTCACCGGCGCGGAAATCGCCAGGAAGGTCGCGGATGTGCCCTGGCTGCCGGGGCTGATGGTGCGGATGTCGTCTCCGACCGCCATGGTCAGCAGGCCGAACATCGCGCCCAGGACACCCACGATGGAAAACCAGCTTTGCGTCGAACGGTCCACGGTATCGCTCCTCGGTGAGGTGTTGGACTAGTGTTGTAGCTAACTATAACACCAGCGCGCCAAACGTCAACCCCTCCCAATGAGTTTCGCGGCAGATACGCGCAAACGCCCTTAGCGTGGGAGTTCCGCCGGGTTCCCACGGCGGTTGCGGCGGAGTCGCGATGGCCGGAATCTGCTCAGCATTCCCTGCGCGCAAGGCGTCGCCCGTTGGCCACTGCTGCTTACTGAACGGACCAGCGCGTTTTGAAGGCTGCGGGAACACTCGCCGCCCGACGCGGTCCCTTACAAGCCGTTTGCCAAGGCGCAGGCGCGCCGCGACAATGCGCGGCTTGCCGCTGCGGCCGCAATTCCACGTTGTCCTCAATCAATCGACAGGAGTTTTGAATGAATCGCTTCATCCGCAATTCGCTGGCAGCCGCCGTGCTGTCTGGCGTCATCGTCGCGCCCAACGCATTTGCGGTCGACAAGCTGACCACCGAAAAAGACAAGATCAGCTACATGGTTGGCATGGACGTCGGCAGCCGGCTGCGCTCCATCCAGTCGGATATCGACCTCGCGATCGTCATGCAGGCACTCAATACCATCTACAAGGGCGAGGCATCGCTTCTGCCTCCGGAAGAAGCAAGCAAGGTCGCTGAAGCCTTCCAGAAAAGGAAGACCGCGGAAATGGAATCCAAGATGAAAGAGATGGGCGCCAAGAACAAGACCGAGGGCGCAGCGTTCCTCGCCGCAAACAAGGTCAAGCCAGGCGTCAAGACCACCGCGTCGGGCCTGCAGTATCAGGTCATCAAGGAAGGCACGGGTCCGAAGCCGAAGGCGACCGACAAGGTCAAGGTGCATTACACGGGCACCCTCACCGGTGGTCAGAAGTTCGACAGTTCGGTCGACCGTGGCCAGCCCGCTGAATTCGTGCTCAACCAGGTCATCCCGGGTTGGACCGAGGGCGTGCAGCTGATGTCCGTCGGCAGCAAGTACAAGTTCGTGATTCCGTCGGGCCTGGCCTACGGAGAACGCGCCGGTCCGATTCCGCCGAATTCGACGCTCGTGTTCGATGTCGAGCTGCTCGAGATCATGAAGGCGGACGCCGCGGCACCTGCCGCCAAGTAAGCTGTCCGAAGTTGCAACACCGAAAACGGTCGCCACGCGCGGCCGTTTTCATTTCAGGGGAAGCATTGCGAGCTCGCGATGCCGGCAAGGGACACAGTTCATGCAGGTCGCAATCTTTGGTACGGGTTACGTAGGTCTGGTCTCTGGAGCTTGCCTTGCGGAGATGGGCAACACAGTCACTTGCGTCGACACCGATGCGGACAAGATCGCGGGCATCGAACGCGGCGAGATGCCGATCTTCGAACCCGGGCTCGAACCCCTGGTCCGCGCCAACCATGCCGCAGGCCGTCTGAAATTCACCACGGATGCGCGATCGGCCATCGAAGGCGCGGCGCTCGTGTTCGTCGCCGTGGGTACGCCGCCCGATGAGGACGGCAGTGCGGACCTGCGCCATGTCCTCGCCGTGGCGCGCACCATCGGCATGCATGCCGTCGCGCCGCTCGTCGTGGTCAATAAATCCACGGTCCCGGTGGGTACCGCGGACCGCGTGCGCGAAACGATTGCGGCGGAGCTTGCTCGCCGCGGCCACGATTTCGAGTTCGACGTGGTGTCGAATCCGGAATTCCTGAAGGAAGGCAACGCGGTCGAGGACTGCCTGCGTCCGGATCGCATCGTGATCGGCTGCGCCACCCCGCGCGCTCTCGAGTTGCTGCGCAAATTGTACGCGCCGTTCCAGCGCAACCACGACCGTATCGTGGTGATGGACGTGCGCTCGGCGGAGCTCACCAAATACGCCGCCAATGCGATGCTCGCGACCAAGATCAGCTTCATGAACGAGATCGCCAACATCGCGGAGCGCGTCGGTGCCGACGTCGAGATGGTGCGCAAGGGCATTGGTTCCGACTCACGCATCGGCTACCACTTCATTTATCCCGGCATTGGCTACGGCGGTTCGTGTTTTCCGAAGGACGTCAAGGCACTGGCGCGCACCGCCCAGCAGCATGGGTATGTGCCGCGCATCCTGGATGCGGTCGAGGCAGTGAACGAAGCGCAGAAGCTGCACTTGTTCGATTCGATTGCCCGGCATTACGGACCGGCGTTGCGCGGCAGGACACTGGCGCTGTGGGGACTCGCGTTCAAACCCAACACCGACGACATGCGCGAGGCACCCGCGCTGGTGCTGCTGCAGCAGCTGTGGGAAGCGGGCGTCACGGTGCGCGCTTTCGATCCGGTCGCCCGGCATGAGGCTGCCCGGATCTTCGGCTCACGCGACGACCTGGTGCTCTGCGAATCGCCTGCCCACGCGCTGGAGGGTGCCGATGGGCTCGCCGTGATCACGGAATGGAAGGAATTCCGCAGTCCCGACTGGCAGGCAGTGCGCGCGTCCATGCGCAATCCGGTCGTGTTCGACGGTCGCAATCTCTACGACCCGGTTGCGCTGGAAGCCGAAGGCATTGCCTACTACGGCATCGGGCGCGGGCGATCGGTCCAGCAACCCCGCTCGGGCACCGTCGCCCCGTGAGCAGGGCATGAGTGCAGTGGATGACCGGCTGGAGCGGCTGGAAACGCAGTGCGCATTCCAGGAGCAGCTGCTGGCCTCGCTCGACGCGACGGTGGCGGAGCAATCTGCGCGACTCGCAGTGCTCGAGCGCGAACTCGTTTCCGTACGCGCCAGCCTGTCGTCGATGCGCGATGCCGGCGACGGCAGCCTGGCCGATGAACCACCGCCTCCGCATTACTGACGGGATGGCGTTCAACCGCCGCGATCGTGGACAATCGCGCACTTCTCCGATGCCTCGAATCGCATGAGCCAATCGCTGCGCGACCAGTTGCTGGGACTCGGTTATGCCGCGCCCAAACCCGAGGCCCGGCCCGTGCGCCCGGAGCGAGAGAGCTCGCCCCGCGGCGGGGGCGACGATCGCGCTGCAAGGCGACCGGGTGGCAACACCGATTCGCGGCCACCGCGGCCAGGCTACGTCCCTGCCGACAGCAAGCGGCCTGGAGTCAGACCGGATCTGCGCAATGCGGGACGTCCACAACGACCCCCGTCGCGCAACCCATCGCGGCCGGCACAAGACAAGGCGGCAGCGGCAG
>JBKJSW010000321.1:0-3594 GCA_046595765.1 Ahniellaceae bacterium | reverse complement strand
TCCGCATGCCGGTGCAGGTCAGCGTCGTGCGGCGCGCAGGCGCCTGAGCTGACGCGCCGAGCCGAAGCCGCCCGCTTCGGCGGCGGCTTCGCTGCCCGCGCCGTGCGCGCGCGCACGGTCGGCGAGGGCGAGGCGCAAGCGCGCGTGGTAGACGTGCAGAGAACCGCCGGTGGCATTGCGGAACCGGCGTGTCAGCGTCCGCACGCTGACGTGGGCCTGCAGCGCCGCGCGCGCCAGCGGCCAGTCTTCCGCGGGCGCGTGACCGATCGCGTCCTGCAGTCGATGGATGCGATCGTCGAGATGGTTGCGCCCGACCAGCCACGGCGAAAGGGCGGGCTCGTCGGGGCCGCGCCGGAAATACACCACCATTTCCCGCGCCACCACCGCCGCGAGCCGCGAATCCACCAGCGTGGCGATGAGATGCAGCGCGAGGTCGACACCCGTGGTAATGCCCGCGCTGGTCCAGACGTTGCCGTCCTCGACGAAGACGCGGTCGTCCAGCACTACGGCATCCGGCGCGAGTTCGCGCAATCGGGCGACCAGGCTGTGGTGCGTGGTGCAACGGCGGCCGGACAGCAATCCGGCGCGCGCGGCAAGCAGCGCGCCCGAACAGATGCAGGCGACGCGCGCGCCGTCCCGCACGGCGACCTCGCGCAGCCACGCAACGAGTCGACGGTCCGGCTCCACAGGCACTGCAGGATGCGCACCGACTGCACCGCACACCACGACCAGTGCGCCTGGCGCAACGCGCACCGGTAACGGCTGCAGCCCCGCGATCGCGATCCCCAAGCCCGTCTGCAGCGTGTCGCCGTGCGCGATCGCTGCAACGGTCCGCAGCTCGATCGCCGCGCCTGCCCGCGCCGCGATGCGGAATGCGTCGGCGGCACCGGCGTAGTCCGAAAGCAGCACCTGGCTCGGCAGTGCAAACCACACCTCGATGGCGTTGCCTCCCGTCACGCGGCCAGCGCCTCCTCGACGCTGCAGATGCGCGCGAACCGCCCCTCGAGCACCAGTTCCGTGCGGAGCTTGATTTCCTCGGGAGAGAACCTCGTGCCGCTGCGCATATGCGTCATGGGGAAGGTGAGCGTCGCTTCGGTGACGAAGTCCACCGTGTACCCGAGATCCGACGCGATGCGCGCGTGGGTCTCGCAGCATTGCTCGGTGCGGATGCCGGCGATGACGAGGTGGCGGATGCCGCGTTCACGCAGCCACCGGTCCAGCGCGGTCTCGGTGAACGCATTGTGCGCACCCTTCACGAACTCGACCGCGGGCTCATCGGCGGTCCAATCCATCGGGCGCACGAGTCCGGAGGCGCGCGAAAAATGCCCGCTTGGTTCCTCGTGCAGGATGCGTACCACCGGCCAACCGTTGCGCCGCGCGCCCTCCGCGAGCGCAATGGTGCGGTCGCGGAACCTCGGCACGTCGTCATCGCGCCAGTAGGGTGCCGCTTCGAAGGAAGCTTGCACGTCGATGCTGAGGAGCGCGGTGGAAACCGGTACACGCGTCATGATCATGGCCTTTGCGGAAATAATGGGCCAACAGACTAGGTTGCGTAGAGTAGCGTTGGCAGAGGCATCCAGGACAGCTTGCGGACGGATCCGGCCATCTGCTGAAGCGACGCCGCGCGGCCCACCCGCGCGGCGCGGGTTCCGGGCTATGCTCGACCGCGAACACCAAACCGAGCGCACGGATTAGCCATGGGCGAAGTGACCGAATTGCTCGAACGCGCACACGCGGGCGACGCGGCCGCGTGGGACCGGGTGGTGGCGCTGATCTACGACGACCTCAAGCGGATCGCGCGCGGCGTACTCGCTGGCTCCCATAATCTCACGCTCGATCCCACCAGCCTCGTGCACGACTGCTACCTGCGGCTGTCGCGCGCGCGCGGCGAGGGCGTGGTCAATCGCGATCATTTTCTCGCGCTCGCGGCCCGCGCGATGCGGCAACTCATGCTCAATCACGCGCGCGACCGTGTCGCGGCGAAGCGCGGCGGCGGCGCCGCGCACACCACGCTGGGCCAGGTCGACGCAGTGCCCAACGCCGAAGCCGATGCGCAGGCCGAGCAACTACTGGCGCTGGACACGGCGCTGTCGCAGCTCGCGGACAGCGATGAGCGACTCGTGCGCGTGGTCGAGTGCCGCGTTTTCGCCGGCCTCAACGAAGCGGAAACCGCCGCCGCGCTCAGCATCTCGTTGCGCACTGCGCAGCGCCTGTTTGGCGAGGCGCGCGAGCGCCTGACCGTGCTGCTGGCGGCCTGAGGGTGCCTTCGGGACGCGGAGGTCTTGCGCGGTTCCCGCGCGGCATCGATGCGACACGGGCACTCTCCCGCTCATGACGTCCGGCCCGCGATCGCCACTCGAACTGCTTGAACCCGGCGCGCTGTTCGGTGGAGCATTTTTCGGCAGCCTGCTCAATCGCGTTGCGACCGCCGAGTGCCTGCCCCAGGGAACTCGTCTGGGCCCATTTCGCATCGGCGCCGAGATCGGACGCGGCGGCATGGGCGTGGTGTATCGCGCCGAGCGCGACGATGGCGAATACCACCAGACCGTTGCGATCAAGAGTCTGGCATCGGGCGGCAGCGAGCAGGGACTCGAGCTGTTCCGACGCGAACGGCAGGTGCTGGCGGAACTCCGGCATCCCCACATCGCCCGATTGCTCGATGGTGGCCATCACAGCGACGGCCGTCTCTGGTTCGCGATGGAATTCATCGACGGCCGCCACCTTGATGCGCATGCGCTTGCACACGCCCTTCCGTTAGCGACTCGATTGCGGCTGATGGGACAGGTCATCGATGCAGTGGCGTTCGCGCACCGCCGCCTTCTGATCCACCGCGACATCAAGCCCGGCAATGTGCTGGTGGACGCGGACGGCAGCGTCAAGCTGCTGGACTTCGGCATCGCCGCCCTGGTCGGGGACACAGGCGCGACGCGCGCTTACTCGCCCACCTGGGCCAGTCCGGAACAGGTGGGTGGAGGGGAGATCGGACCGGCGTCGGACCAGTACCAGCTCGGTCTGCTGCTCGACGCGTTGCTGCGCGATGACAAGTCCGCAAGGAATTCGCGTGCTCGGGACGCAGGCGGGACAACAATCGCCCCGCCCGACGATTCACGCGCAGCGGGCACCCAAGCGCAGCCCCGGCGCCGCATCGAGCCGCAGCACTGGATTCCGATCGCGGCGCCGCGACGGGCCGAGCTCGTCGCCATCGCCGCACGCGCCACCGCGGAGGCACCCGAGGCGCGCTACGGCTCAGTCGCGGAGCTCGGTGCCGAGGTGCAGCGCTGGCTCGACCGCCGACCCGTTGCCGCCTACGGCGGTGGCATCGCGTACACGGCACGCTGCGGTGTGCGTCGGCACCCGCTGATTGCCGCACTTGCGTTGGTCACGCTGGTGGGCATCGCTGCGCTGGCTGCAGGATTCAGCTGGCGCCTGTCGCAGGAGCGCGACCTGGCGCACGCTGCTGCAGCACGCGCCGAGCGCGCAGCGGCGACCGCGCAGGCAATCAATCGCTTCCTCAACGAAGATCTGCTCGCTGCCGCGGATCCGTATGGAGCAAATCTAAAGGACGCGCCCATCGGCGACATCGTGGAGCGCGCA
>JBKJSW010000158.1:0-5630 GCA_046595765.1 Ahniellaceae bacterium | reverse complement strand
GGACTCTCGAGGCGGATGCGCGGCACCATGGCGCGTGCCAGTGGCCCGCCGATCCTGGCCTCCGCAAGATCGAATACGCGGAGATAGAGTCCGGTCTTCTCGAAGCGCGCGGACTCGCCCTTGCGCAATGCGCGGCGGATCTGCGCATTGCTCATCTCGAGGCGGGTCGCCAGCGTGCGCAGTGCGGCTTCCGTCTTGCCGACCCTTTTGCTGAACAAGCCGATGTCGTGGTCGATCAGGTCGCCATCGAACGCAATGGGAATTCCCGCGGCGAGGCTGACGGCACGCTGGAAGGCAGCATTGCGGCTCGCGTACCAGCCAGCGTTGAAATCGGCGAAGCGGAACAGCAGCTTGCGGTACGACGCCGGATAGCCCAGCAGGTGCGCAATCCCGAAATACATCCCGCCGCGCCGGGTAAAGACTTCGTGGCGAATCGAGCCCGCGGCGGTGTAGGGATAGGGAGTGCGCTGCGCATGTTCCTCGGCGAACTCGATGCTGACCTGCATCGGGCCGCCGGTGTGCACGGGATTGCCGCCGGCAAAAAGGCGCTTGCCCAGCGGCAGCGAGTTGATCAAGTCCTCATAGATGAGGCTGAGGTCTTTCTCGGTGCGGACCGCCCCGAGTCGCTGGTCGTAGCGCTTGCCGCCGGGCGATTGCAATTTGAGCGCGCCACGCACCAGGAACCGGGGCACATGGATGCGAGCGGCGCGCCGTTCGATCTCCAGCTGCGCGATATTTGCCAGACCGGGCACGGCAGGGTCGGGCGTGTAGGTGGATTCCTGCTCGGTCACCGCGAGCGTGGCGCAGATGTTGGATGGCGTGGGTTCGATTCCAAGGGACGTGAAGGCCCGCTCGATGTCGGTCGCCCAACCCGCCCGGTCGGCGAGCTTCACCGGCAACAAGCGTGCGACTTCCGCGCGGACTTCAGCAGGTGTCAGCGGCCGCGGCGGTCGCGAACATCCGGCAACGAGCGCCATGCCGGCGAGTATCGTCAGGGCGCGAACGCGGCGGCGGTTCGTCTGGCTCATGAGTTCGGGGTTGTGCGGTCAGTGAGCGGCGCATGGTTGCCGATTCCGGTGATCAGGATCTGAATGGCGGCGGCGAGGGTGCGTTAGCGCGGTTGCTCGAGGCTCTGCGGCTACCCTCGCGGCATGGACAATCCGGTATTGGAACCTGCTGCTCTCGACCCGTTGCGGGCCGGTGTCGATGTCGTCAAGCCCAAATTGCGCGGATGGCTGCATGCCGCCGCCTGGCCGCTCGCGTTCCTTGGGTTCCTGGTGATCCTCGTGGTGGCCGATTCAATCAAGGTGCGTGCCGGCGTCGCGGTCTTCATGGTGAGCGCGCTGCTGCTGTTCGGAACGAGCGCGTTCTATCACACAGTCAACTGGTCCGAGGCCAACAGGGCGCGCTGGCGTCGCGTCGACCACGCCAATATCTTCGTGCTGATCGCCGGCTCCTACACGCCGTTCGCGCTGCTGCTGCTCGATCGCCGGAATGCGTGGATCCTGCTGGCGCTGGTCTGGGGTGGTGCGCTGCTGGGCTCGCTCGCGCGCGTGTTCTGGGTCGGCGCGCCGCGCTGGATCTACGTGCCCATCTACGTTGCGCTGGGTTGGGCTGCAATGTTCTGGATCGACGATTTCTACCGCGCGGGTGGTCCAGCAGTGGTCACATTGCTGCTGGTTGGCGGCGGCCTCTACACGCTCGGCGCGCTCGTGTACGGGTTCAAGCGGCCGGATCCGTGGCCGAAGTGGTTCGGTTTCCACGAGGTGTTCCACCTGCTGACCATTGCCGCGTTCATCGTCCACTATGTCGGTGTGTCGTTGCTGGCGTACCAGCAGCACTGAGGGTTCCGGATCAAGCGTGGCCCCGGCTGCACCCGTCATGGCCATCCTTACCCATGGGCGCCGAACCCGGCCTGCAGCCGACGTCACGTGGGACCAGTGGCACTCCATTTCCGCATCGCGGCCGGGTACCTTGCCACGGCCTCCTTTGAGACGGTTCCGCGCCCCTTGAACCCATCGAATCGCTCGCTCCTTGCCGGCTCAAGCCGGGTGCAATTGCCGCCGGGGAGCTGGGCAACCGTGCTGGATGGACTGGTCGCACGTTTTCCATCAGTGGGTCGTGCGGCGTGGGCGGATCGCATCGCGCGCGGACGGGTACTCGACGCATCGGGTGTGCCCATTGACGCTGCGACTGCGTATCGCGTCGGCACGCAGATCCATTATTGGCGTGAAGTTGCGAATGAGCCGCGCGTCGACACGGAGGAAGTCCTACTGCATGTCGACGGACACCTTGTGGTGGCCGACAAACCGCACGGCCTGCCCGTGGTCCCGGCCGGCAATTACGTAACGGAAACCCTGCTGGCGCGATTGGTGCGGCGGCTTGGCAATCCACATCTGGTGCCGCTGCATCGCATCGACCGCGAGACTGCCGGGCTGGTGCTGTTCTCGGCGCACCCGGAGTCGCGGGCGCTCTATCACGCGTTGTTCCGGGAACGACGCATCCACAAGCGTTACGAGGCGTTGGCGCCGCCGCTGCCCCAGCTGGGGTTTCCGATGTCGCAGCGCAGTCGCATCGTTCGCGGCGCGCCCTTTTTCCGAATGCAGGAAGTGCAGGGCCTCGCCAACAGCGAAACCCGGATCGACGTGCTCGCGCGCGGCCCGGTGTGCTGGCGCTACGCGTTGTGGCCTGTGTCAGGCCGGAAGCATCAATTGCGCGTCCACATGGCTGCACTCGGTGCACCCATCCAGAACGACCGCTTGTACCCCTCGTTGCGCGAGCCGGATGATGCGCCGCTGCAACTGCTCGCGCAGTCGCTTGCGTTCGTTGATCCCGTCGACGGCAGCGCGCGCCGCTTCGAGAGCCGATTCACCTTGATGGATGAGGTGGCGCCCGATACGGTGCCGACCAACCGATGCAGGAATGGCGAATGACAGTGCTGATCGTCGCAATGGTCCTGGGCTTGATTCTTCTCGCGCTGTTCGCGGCCGCGACCCGCAGCAGCTCTTTGCGTCGGCGCGGATCGGATTCATCCGATGCCGGATTCATGGCAAGCGGTGCATGGACGACGTCTGCTTCCTCTGCCGATCCCTGCAACGACGTGGGCAGCGGATCAGGTTCCTGCGATGGGGGCAGTGGTGGAGATGGCGGTGGTGACTGAGTCGGCATCAACGAGCTGGCCCGCGTGAACCACTATGCCGAGCTGCAGCCTGGGCCCGTCCGATCGACGATCCTGATCCTGAAGGCGCGTATCCAGGAGCGCTTCCCGGGATCCGGCCTGGCGGAAGTGGGCGCGGAACTGCTGCGTCTGGCCGACCGCAACCAGACGGTCGTCGAAAGACTGCAGCGACCGCTGTGGCCGATCCGGCTGCTGACGGCGCTGACGATCATCGCCTTGATCGCGCTGGTGTCCTGGGCGGCAATGAGCTTGATGGGCATGACCTCACGCGAGGTCGCTGGTGTCGCCAACATCCTCCAGGCAGCAGATGCAGCTACCAACCAGCTGATCCTGCTGTCGCTGGCGCTGCTTTCCCTGGTGTCGCTGGAAACCCGCATCAAGCGCCGCTTCGCGTTGCGCATGCTGCATGCCTTGCGCAGCATTGCGCATGTAGTGGACATGCATCAGTTGACGAAGGATCCGGAACACGCCCTGCGGCCGTTCGTATCCACCGCCTCGTCGCCGCGTCGCAACCTGGCGCCCGGCGAACTTGCCCGCTATCTGGACTATTGCTCGGAACTGCTGGCGCTCACCAGCAAGCTCGCGGCCCTGCATGCACAGCACCTGCAGGATCCGGTGGTGCTCGATGCAGTCAACGACATCGAGAGCCTGACTGCCGACCTGTCGCGCAAGATCTGGCAGAAGCTCACCATTCTCAACATGTCTGCAACGGTGTCGATGCAGGCCGTCGAGCCTGCAGTCGCTGGTGCAAGTTAAAAGCAAAGCGATTGTTCATCGGCATTCGACTATCTTTCCCGCAGCGTGCAACGCGTCAGGGAGCGAGCCATGGCAACCGGTTGGGCCGGCGACGGCGCCGTGCAGGATCAGATTGACGCAACCGTGAAGGACGCGATCGAGCGCGCGCGCAGCCAGCTTCCGCAGGGACCGGGGCGCCGACTTTGCGAGGAATGCGAAGCGGTCATTCCTGCCGCTCGCCGCAAGGCCCTTCCCGGAGTGCGACTCTGCGTTGCGTGCCAGGAAGAGCATGACCGCGAGCAAGGCGGGTCGAGCGGCTACAACCGCCGCGGCAGCAAGGACAGCCAATTGCGCTGATGCCGGCCTTACGTCCGCGCGCGCCGACCTAAGTTCCAGTTCCACGCGCAGGGCAGGGTGGGCGGAAGCGCAGGCGCTGCAATTTGGGGCGATGCGCGTCACGCAATTGAAAATACCGCGTTGAACCGCCATCTCCGGTGGCTTGGTCACGCAAGCCGGACTCATGATCCCTGTTTCGATTCTCGACCTCGCCCCGGTGACCGAGGGCAGCGACGCCGCGCAGACCTTCGCCAATACGCTCGACCTCGCGCGCGCCGCGGAGCGGCTCGGCTATCGACGCTACTGGCTCGCCGAGCACCACAACATGCCGGGCATCGCCAGCGCGGCCACTGCGGTGCTGATCGGCTATGTCGCGGGCGGCACGCGCACGATTCGCGTCGGCGCGGGCGGAATCATGCTGCCGAACCACGCGCCCCTGCAGGTGGCCGAACAGTTCGGAACGCTCGCCTCGCTGTATCCGCACCGCATCGATCTGGGACTCGGGCGCGCCCCCGGAACCGACCAGGCGGCGGCACGCGCCCTGCGGCGCTACTACGAGGGCGCCGACGAGTTTCCGGCGGATGTCGTGGAGCTGCTGGGATATTTCGAGCCGGCGCAGTCCGGCCATGCTGTGCGCGCCGTGCCGGGTGCCGGTATCGCAGTGGAGGCATGGATTCTGGGCTCGTCCCTCTTCGGCGCCCACCTCGCTGCGGCCCTCGGGCTACCGTACGCCTTCGCCTCGCACTTCGCGCCGGATGCGCTGGAAACTGCGTTGGCGGCGTATCGACGCGAGTTTCAGCCCTCGGCACGTCTGTCCGCGCCGCACGTGATGCTGGCGTTGAACGTGGTGGCCGCCAACACGGACAGCGAGGCGCAACGACTCTTTACGACGCAGCAGCAGGCCTTCGTACGCCTGCGTCGCGGTACGCCGGGCCTGGTGCCGCCGCCCTTGCCGGCAGGCCTGGGCATCGATTCATTCGCCAGCCCGGAGGAGTGCCGGGGCGTGGACCGCGCGCTCGCATGCGCCGTGGTCGGCTCACCCGAGACCGTGCGCGACGGCATCGAAGCATTCGCGGCGCAGCATCGTCCCGATGAACTGCTGCTCACCGCGAACATCTTCGATCACGCGGCTCGTGTGCGTTCGTTCGAGCTGGCCATGCATGCCTGCGCAGACGGCCTGGCCGCCTGAATAGCGGACGAGGCACTCCTGGGCGAGCGGCGCGCTGAATACTTTCGCAATCGCGGGTTGCGGCCCGGGGCGCACGACGGCTAGAATGCGCGACGGCTGATGCGGGGTGGAGCAGTCTGGCAGCTCGTCGGGCTCATAACCCGAAGGTCGCAGGTTCAAATCCTGCCCCCGCTACCAACGATCTTGGGAGGC
>JBKJSW010000141.1:0-3699 GCA_046595765.1 Ahniellaceae bacterium | reverse complement strand
CGCGCGCTCGGCTTCTTCCTTCGCCTGGCGTGCGGAGGCCTCGTCGAGGTCCTCGGTGCGGATCGCGGTGTCGGTGAGCACGGTGATCACTTGCGGCTGCACTTCGAGGATGCCGCCGGACACGTAGAAGGATTGCTCCTCACCGTTCTCGAGCGTGACGCGCACCTGGCCGGGTTTGAGCCGCGTGATGAGCGGCGCGTGGCGCGGCGCGATGCCGAGTTCCCCGAGCTCGCCGGTTGCGACCAGCAGGGTGACGTCGCCGTGGAAGATCTCTTCCTCGGCACTGACGATGTCGACGCGGATGGTGGTGGTCATGCTCGTGATTCCGGTTAAGGCTGTTGCAGTACCTGTCGCGGGCATGGCCCGCTCCTGCAGAGTTGCGCTGCTCCTGTGGGAGCGGGCCATGCCCGCAACATGGTTGTTACGCGGGGGCGCTCATCTTCTTGCCTTTCTCGATGGCCTCGTCGATGCCTCCGACCATGTAGAACGCCTGCTCCGGCAAATGATCGCACTCGCCGTCGACGATCATCCTGAAGCCGCGGATGGTCTCCTTCAGCGTCACGTACTTGCCCGGCGACCCGGTGAAGACTTCGGCAACGTGGAACGGCTGCGAAAAGAAGCGCTCGATCTTGCGCGCGCGCGAGACCGACTGCTTGTCTTCTTCGCTGAGTTCGTCCATGCCGAGGATCGCGATGATGTCCTTCAGTTCCTTGTACTTCTGCAGCGTCGACTGCACGCGTCGCGCGGTGTCGTAGTGTTCCTGGCCGATCACGTTCGGATCGAGCTGGCGCGAGGTGGAATCGAGTGGATCGACGGCCGGGTAAATGCCGAGCGATGCGATGTTGCGCGACAGGACGACGGTCGCGTCGAGATGCGCGAACGTGGTCGCCGGCGACGGGTCGGTCAGGTCGTCCGCGGGCACGTACACGGCCTGGATCGAAGTGATCGAGCCGGTCTTGGTCGAAGTGATGCGCTCCTGCAGCGTGCCCATCTCCTCGGCCAGCGTCGGCTGGTAGCCCACCGCCGACGGCATGCGCCCGAGCAGCGCGGACACTTCGGTACCGGCCAGCGTGTAGCGGTAGATGTTGTCGACGAAGAACAGGATGTCCTTACCCTTGCCGGTCACCGGATCCTTGTCGTCGCGGAAATACTCGGCCATGGTGAGGCCGGTCAGCGCGACGCGCAGGCGGTTGCCCGGCGGCTCGTTCATCTGGCCGTACACCATCGCGACCTTGTCGAGGACGTTGGAGTCCTTCATCTCGTGATAGAAATCGTTGCCCTCGCGCGTGCGCTCGCCAACGCCGGCGAACACCGACAGGCCCGCGTGCTGCTTTGCGATGTTGTTGATGAGTTCCATCATGTTGACCGTCTTGCCGACGCCGGCGCCGCCGAACAGGCCGACCTTGCCGCCCTTCGCGAACGGACACATCAGGTCGATGACCTTGATGCCAGTCTCGAGTAATTCGTCGGCCGCGGCCTGGTCCTCGTAGCTCGGCGCGGCGCGATGGATTTCCCAATGGTCGCTGGCGTCGATCGGACCGGCCTCGTCGATCGGTCGACCGAGCACGTCCATGATGCGGCCCAGCGTGCCGGCGCCGACTGGCACCACGATGCCCTTGCCGGTATTCACGGCGACGAGGTTGCGACGCAGTCCGTCGGTCGATCCGAGCGCAATGGTGCGCACGATGCCGTCGCCGAGCTGCTGCTGTACTTCCAGCGTGATCTCGGTGCCTTCGACCTTGAGCGCGTCGTAGATGCCCGGCACCTCGCCGCGAGTGAACTCGACGTCGACGACCGCACCGATGATCTGAACCACTTTGCCCTTGCTCATGTTGCGTTCCTCGAGAATCAAATTTTTCTGTGCGACGTCGCCGCCGCTGTGTCCTTCCCCCTCCGGGAGAAGGTGGCGCGAATCGCCGGATGAGGGGCCGAACTTGCCGCGAGGCAGGTTCAGCGTTGAGGCCAGCCCGGCCCCTCACCCCTACCCCTCTCCCGTAGGGAGAGGGGTTCCAAATTAGTGACTAGACCGCAGCCGCACCGCCCACGATCTCGGAGATTTCCTGCGTGATCGCGGCCTGGCGCGCCTTGTTGTAGATGAGGTTCAAGGTATCGATCAGCTTGCTGGCGTTGTCCGAGGCCGCTTTCATCGCGACCATGCGCGCGGCGTGCTCGGACGCGAGGTTCTCCAGCACCGCCTGGTACACCAGCGACTCGATGTAGCGCGTCATGACGTCGTTGAGCACGGTTTCCGCGTCCGGCTCGTACAGGTAATCCCAGTCGTGGTGCGCCGGCAGCGCCTCGGCTGCAGGCAGCGGCAGCAGCTGGTCAACCATCACGCTCTGCGTCATCGTGTTGACGAAGCGGTTGTAGCAAAGGTGCACGCGGTCGGTGCGACCGCTCTCGAAGCCGTCGAGCATCACCTTGATGACGCCGATGAGCTTCTCGAGCTGCGGCTTCTCGCCGAGATGGGTCACCGAGCCGAGCATGTCGAGTTTCAGGCGACGGAAGAACGCGGTGGCCTTCTGGCCAATGGTCACCACCTCGACCTCGGCGCCCTTGGACTGCCACTCGCGCATGTCGGCAAGGATGCGGCGGAACATCGCGGAATTGAGTCCGCCCGCGAGGCCACGATCTGTTGACACGATGATGTAGCCGACGCGCTTGACCGCGGCGCGCTCGACGAGAAACGGATGCTTGTACTCGGAGTTGGCCTGCGCGATGTGGCTGATCATCTGGCGCATCAGGCGCGCGTACGGACGCGAGCCCTTCATGCGGTCCTGCGCCTTGCGGATCTTCGAGGCCGAGACCATCTCGAGCGCGCGCGTCACCTTGCGGGTGTTCGCGACACTCTTGATCTTGGTTTTGATTTCCCGTCCACCCGCCATGCGCTTGCCTCAAAAATTATGAATCGCGTCGCCGCTTGCGCGTTTGTAGAGCCGAGCTTGCTCGGCTGAACCTCGATAGTTCGGTTTCGTGAGAAGCAGCGGAGCAAGCTCCGCTCTACAACATCAATTGCGAATCCCGATTACCAGCTACCGGTTTTCTTGAATTCGCCCAGCGCCTGCTTGAACGCGCCTTCCAGCTCATCGTTCCAGTCGCCGGTCGACACGATCTTCGACAGCGCATCAGCGAAGTTGTTGGAGAAGTGCGAGTGAAGGCCCGCCTCGAACGCACCGATCTTGTTGATCGGGACGTCGTCGAGGAAACCCTCGTTCACCGCGTAGATCGACAGCGCCATCAGCGCGATAGACATCGGCGCGTATTGCTTCTGCTTCATGAGCTCGGTGACGCGCTGGCCGCGCTCGAGCTGCTTGCGGGTAGTTTCGTCGAGGTCCGACGCGAACTGCGCGAACGCCGCCAGCTCGCGGTACTGCGCGAGCGAAATGCGGATGCCGCCCGACAGCTTCTTCATGATCTTGGTCTGCGCCGCGCCACCGACGCGCGAGACCGAGATGCCGGCGTTGACGGCCGGGCGGATGCCGGCGTTGAACAGGTCGGTCTCGAGGAAGATCTGGCCGTCGGTAATCGAGATCACGTTGGTTGGCACGAACGCGGACACGTCGCCGGCCTGCGTCTCGATGATCGGCAGCGCCGCCAGCGAGCCCGTCCTGCCCTTGACCTTGCCCTCGGTGAACTTCTCGACGTATTCCTCGTTGACCCGCGCGGCGCGCTCGAGCAGGCGCGAGTGGAGATAGAACA
>JBKJSW010000310.1:0-9832 GCA_046595765.1 Ahniellaceae bacterium | reverse complement strand
CAGCGAAGTCGACGTCATGTCGAAGCTGGAGTCGATGGCAGCCGAGAACCCGCAGAAACTCAACTGGAAGACCTCGATCGTCGACCTCATGAAGCTGCTCGGGCTCGACAGCAGCCTTGACGAGCGCAAGGAACTGGCCACCGAGCTCGGTTGTCCTGCGGACAAGATGGGCGATTCCGCCGAGATGAACATGTGGCTGCACAAGGCAGTGCTGACCAACCTTGCTCGCAATGGCGGCAACATCCCTGCGCATATGCTCGATTAGCAAATTGGAGGTTCCGGCGTCGACACGGTGTTGTGTCGGCGCCGCGGATCCACCCCGGGGTCATTGGTAAACGCGACGCTCGCGGCTTGTCCTTGCGTCCATAATGCCGGACACCGCATCGAGCCAGCACCGTGCTGCAATGGCGGCAGGGGCTGCAACGCATGGCGCTCAAGTCCACCATCCACAAGGCGCAGCTGGAGATCAGCGACATGGATCGCGGCTACTACGCGACCCATGCACTGACACTTGCCCAGCATCCGTCCGAGACCAGCGAGCGGATGATGGTGCGACTGCTCGCGTTCGCGCTGCATGCCGACGAGCGGCTGGAATTCGGCGCGGGGCTGAGCTCGGAGGACGAACCCGACCTCTGGCTCAAATCACTCACCGGCGAAGTCGAACTCTGGATCGACCTCGGCCAGCCGGACGAGCAGCGCATCCGCAAGGCCTGCGGCCGCGCCCGACAGGTTGTCATCGTGACGTACAGTGGTCGCGGAGCGGACATCTGGTGGGACAAGATCGCCGCGGGCCTCGCGCGCTCGAAGAATCTGACGGTGATCGACATTCCGGCCGCATCCATACCGGAGCTGGCGGCGCTCGCGGGCCGCAACATGCAGCTGCAGTGCATCATCCAGGAAGGCGACGTGCAACTGATGGACGCGCACTCCAGCGCCACGCTGACACCTGGCGTGCGCATGTCGCCGACTGCCCCGGCACGCTGAGCCAATGGCGGAACGCTTTGATGGGGTGATCGTGGGCGGTGGCGCCGCCGGCCTCATGTGCGCCCTCGTTGCCGGACAACGCGGCCGACGCGTGCTCGTCATCGAACACGCCAATCGAGTCGGCAAGAAGATCCTGATGTCGGGCGGCGGCCGTTGCAATTTCACCAACACCGGCACCACGCCCGCGCAATTCCTTTCGTCCAATCCGCACTTCTGCAAGTCCGCTTTGGCGCGCTTCACGCCGACCGATTTCATCGCGATGGTCGAGCGCCACGGCATTGGTTATCACGAGAAGGAGCTCGGGCAATTGTTCTGCGACGATTCCTCGAAGCAGATCGTGCGCATGTTGCTGGACGAATGTGCCGAAGCGGGCGTACGCGTGGAAACCAGCTGCAGCATCGAGCAGGTCGCACGGCGCGACGACGGATTCTCGCTTCGCACCACCCTCGGCACGATCGACGCATCGGTGCTCGTGATCGCCAGTGGCGGCCTGTCGATACCCAGCATGGGCGCGAGCGGTTTCGGCTACGCGATCGCGCGCCAGTTCGGCCACGGCGTGCTGCCCACGCGCGCTGGACTGGTGCCCTTGACGCTCAGCGGCACGCACTCCGACAACCTCAAGGACCTGAGCGGCGTCGCCTTGCCGGTCGAGGCGTCATGCAACGGGCAGCACTTCCGCAACGCGATGCTGATCACGCATCGCGGCGTCAGCGGACCTGCGATCCTGCAGATCTCCTCGTTCTGGCAGCCCGGCGACGACTTGCGCATCGACCTCCTGCCGGAAATCGATGCCATGGAACGGCTACAGGCGGAGCGCACCGCCCGTCCCGCGGCGGAGCTCAAATCGGTGCTCTCCGACCTGCTGCCGCGTCGACTGGCGCAACGCCTCTGTGAGCTGTGGTTGCCCAGCCGTCCGATGCGCCAGTTCCGCGACGCGGAGTTGCTTGAGATCGCGGCACAACTCGGGAACTGGCCGCTGGTCGCCAGCGGCACCGAAGGTTATCGCACCGCCGAGGTCACACTGGGTGGCGTCGATACCAGCGAACTGTCTTCGGCGACCATGGAATCGCGCCGCGTGCCGGGCCTCTACTTCATTGGCGAATGCGTGGACGTCAGCGGCTGGCTCGGCGGTTACAACTTCCAGTGGGCGTGGGCATCCGGCCACGCCGCCGGCACTGCGCTGTAACGGGATGCGCCACCGGAGTTGACTGGGCTCGACCACCGCCAATGCACGCCCGGCTAGGCAACAGTGGCGTCTGCGTCGCCACCTGCTCCGGAAACGCCGTCGTCCGCGTCGTGGTAGCGGCGCGCCATGAGTCCGCAGCATGTTGCCCGGAGGAACATTCCTGGACCGGCTGGCGGATGGCTTTAGACTTCCCGGCGCCCTCGACGCCGGGCATCCTCGACAGTCACCGAGTGCAATTCGCATGAGCCCAACCGATGCCGAGCTGCGGGACGAGGCTGATGCCCTGTGCCGGGACCCCCGCTTCCGCGACGTGATCCTGCGGCACTGCCCCTACCTCGACGGCTCGATGCCGATGGATCAATTCAGCACGCGCATCCACGCGGGCGACCAGATGCTGGGCCACTCTCTGGCGCATCACCGCGACGCCGGCGCGGCACTCAGCCAGTACTTCAACATCGCGCTGCAGCAGTACAGTGCGGCGCAACAGGTGCTCCGAACCTGCTTCGGTACGTCCGACCCGAGCGTCACGGTCCTCGACTTCGCGTGTGGCTACGGCCGGCTGCTCCGATTTCTGAGCCTTTCGATTCCGCGCACGCATCTCTGGTCCAGTGAACTGCAGCCCGACGCCGTCGCTTTCGTCGCAGAGGAATTCGGTGTGCAGGTGCTGGCGTCGCACCCCGACCCGGCGCAATTCGACCCCGAGCAGCGTTTCGACTTCATCTGGGTCGCCTCGCTTTTTTCGCATCTGCCCGAAGTGCTGTTCCACGCCTGGCTCGCGAAGCTCATGTCGCTGCTCTCGCCGCGCGGCGTGCTGTGCTTCAGCGTGCGCGACAGCGCACTCCTGCCGGCGTCGCGCACGCTGCCCGACTCGGGAATCCTGTACGACGGCTTCAGCGAGACGACCGATCTCGATGCGGAAATCTACGGCACGACCTACGCCAGCGAGCGTTTCGTGCGGACGGCGCTGCAGCGGGCCGTCGCGGGCGACCCGCCGTGCGTCCGGCTGCCGAAGGCACTCGCGCAAGAACAGGACCTTTATGTGGCAGCGAAGGACCCCGCGCGCGATCTCTCGGGCCTGGGCACATTCCGGCGCGGACCCTGGGGCTGGGTCGACCGGCGCGAGCTTGCGTCGACGGGTGAACTGGAACTTGAAGGCTGGGCGGCGTCGCTCGACGACGGCGAGGTCGAACACGTCGAGATCGTGGTGGATGGGGCACGCCACCGCTGCGCCACGGGGAAGCTGCGCGAAGATGTGCGCGATGCGTTTGGGGACAGTCGGCTCTCCAGCGCCGGCTGGCGCTTCGTGCGCGATCTTGGCCCGGATGCGCACGAAGCTTTCGTCGAAGTCAGCGCGTGGACGGCGAAAAGTGAATCGACATTGCTGTTTGGCGGCGTCATTCGGCGAGCGGTCGCAGAGGCTTCTTAGCGCAACTCTTCGCCGCAACGCAACCGACCTGAAAAGCGGAATCTCGATCAGTGCTGTTCGGGCTGCGCGTGCGCGCGAAAAAACGTCGCGGCGTCGACCGGTCGACCGAAGAAGAATCCCTGCGCCCAGTCTGCGCCCAGGCCCACCATGAAATCGCGCTGGCTCAGCGTCTCGATGCCTTCCGCCACCACGGTGAGCTCGAGTCGCCTGGCGATGTGCAGGATCGCCTCGCACACCGAGTTGTCGGCGTCGTTACCTGGCACGCCCTGCATGAACTGGTGGCCGATCTTGAGGCCGTCGAACGGCAGCCGCCGCAGCACGTTGAGCCCCGCATAGCCCTCGCCGAAATCGTCGATCACGAGCTTGACGCCCAGGCGCTTGAGGCCCGCGAAGGCGCTGCCGATTTCGGGGAGGTCCTCGATCAGCGCGTGCTCGGTGATCTCGATTTCCAGCGCCTCGCCGGGCATGTCGTATTCCGCCAGATAGCGGCCGACGCGAGCGGGAAAGTCGTCCATCACGAGTTGCCGCGACGAGACGTTGACTGCCATGCGCCCAATGTCGAGTCCGCGATCGTGCCAGTCGCGCCACTGCGCGCAGGCTTCCTTCAGCGCCCACGCGCCGAGCCGCACGATGTCCCCCGTGCTCTCCGCATGCGGGATGAAGACCTCAGGCCCGATCGCACCGAGCAGCCGGTTGTCCCAGCGCAGCAGCGCTTCGGCGCCCACCAGCGTACCGTCGCGCGGATCGACCTTGGCCTGGTAGTGCACGGACATTTCGCTGCGCTCCAGTGCGCGCCGCAGTTCCGTCTCGATGGTGAGGCGGTTGCTCAACGCCGACGCGAGCGCTGCGTCGAAACGACGCCA
Organism: Ahniellaceae bacterium; assembly: GCA_046595765.1. Taxonomy (GTDB): domain Bacteria; phylum Pseudomonadota; class Gammaproteobacteria; order Xanthomonadales; family Ahniellaceae; genus JBBQNY01. Next base: position 5,373 of record JBKJSW010000310.1, on the reverse strand, counting down.
CTGGTTCCGGCCGCGCTGCTTGGCGTCGTAGAGCGCAGCGTCGGCGTGGCCCAGCAGGTCGTGGATGCGGTGGCCGTCGTCGGGCCAGCGTGCCACGCCCACGGACACCGTCACCGAGAAGTCATGGCCCTGGAACCGGAAAGGACGGGCAAACGCGCGGTTGAGCCGTGTCGCCAACCGCGCGATGACGCGCTCGCCCTGCCCTGCATCCTCGGGCAGCCGCATCGAGATCAGGAATTCGTCACCGCCGAAACGCACCAGTAGTTCCTGGTGTCGACAGCAGCGTCGCAATCGCTGCGCCGCCGCCACCAGCAGGCGATCGCCGCCTGCGTGCCCGAGGAAATCGTTGACGACCTTGAAGCGGTCGAGGTCAATGCTGAAGATCGCGAAGGGCAGGCCCTGTTCGATCGACTGGTCGATCGCCTGCAACATCATCTGGCGGTTGGGCAGCAGCGTCAGCGGATCCTGGGTGGCGCGTTCGTGCAGTTGCTGCTCAAAATAGCGCCGCTGGGTGACGTCCTGCAGCGTGCCGGACAGCGCGGCAGGAAGCAGGTCGCCGTAACGCAGCACTCGGCCGATGACGCGCAACCAGCGCGGCTGCATCGACGCCGCGAAGGCGACCTCGACGTCGAACGATGTCCCCGCTTCCGCCAGCTTCTTGAAAGCCGCTTTGAGATTGATGGCGTCGCCCGGTCGGAGCGCCGAGAACACGTTCGTCCAATTGGTCGGCGTGCCCGGTGCCTCGTCCAGCAGCTTCCATGCCTGCGTCGAAAAATCGAAATTGCCCGTGGCAATGTCGTACTCCCACCCACCGATACCGGCCAACGCCTCGGTCTCGCTCAGCATCGCGTTCTGTCGGGTCAGCGCAGCTTCCGCGAACAGTTGCGCCGAGATGTCCCTCGCCACCGCCACGATGCGCGCGCGACCGCGATCCAGATATCCGTTGGAGTGCACATCGACCGGGAAGCGCGTGCCGTCGGCGCGTATGTTGAAGACGCGATCGACGAAGGTGTGGCCAAGCTGCAGCTTGCTCCACACGCGCTTCATGTGATCGGCCGGCAATTCGGGATTGAGGTCGAACACCGTCAGGCGGCACAGCTCCTCGCGGCTCAGCCCGAAACTCGTGCAGGCAGCGGTGTTGGCATCGACCAGGCGTCCGCGGCGATCGAACACGGTGACGGCGTCGGGCACGGCGTCGAGCAGGCTGCGGTAGCTGCGCTGGGAAGAATCAGCCTGCCGCAACGTACGGCGCAGCAGTTGCCGCAGCGCCGCGGGGCCGAGTTGCGCCAGTTCGTCGGTGTCGACCTCTACAGCGGGCGCTGAACCCATCTGCCACACCACGCGCGACAACGTTTCGCCGAGGGGACCGGCAGAGTCCGGGTGAAGTGGCTTTGACGCCATCTTCGTGCGCAGTGGCCGCAGAGGTGTCGACCGAGCTTACGCCCCGTTGGCGCCCGTCGCTACCTGCGCGTGCGGCCCGCGGCACTGCCATCCGTGCCCGTGCACGACGGCAGATCAGGGCAGGTTTGGATCCGGCGAGGTCGGCGTCGGAGCACCGGGGTCGATCGATTCGGGCGACAGCGGCAGCAGCAGCGACGCCCCCCGGCCCGCCAGGTTGACCGTGCCGAACCGCTGCGCGCAGAGCGAACGATTGGTCGCACGCACCGACGCGTCGGCCAGGACGTGCTGGACACCCGCGCGCTTGCCGTTGGTATCGAGGATGGCACGCGCGAACTGGTCGCCAAATTGCCGGGCGAGCTGCCAGGCATCGCCGATGGTCGATAACTTGGCGCTGTTCATGACGGAGTTCGCGCCACGCGCCCAGTGCATGGCCGCGAGCTGCGACTGGTCGGCGCCGCGGAGTTCGGCTTCGCCGGCCAGCGCGCCGAGCCCGGCCGGCAGGCGGAACGGCACGGGGATGAAAATGCCGAGTACCGAGGACGCGCCGGCGGCGGCGCGGCCCGTCGGCACGATCGCAGTGATCGTCAAGTGTGCGCTCGCGGCATCTCCGCCGGGTGCGTCGACCAGCTCCACATGCGAGGCCAGCCGGTTGCACATCGCCCTGCCTGCATTGTTCGCCACCAGCGCGGCTTGCGTTGCGCTGATGCCGGGCGATGCTGCGTTGGCGGCGATTTCAACCGTCGGCAGCGCAAAGCGGACGACGCCGGCGATCGCGGCGCCGTCCACGTACTGCTCAATGAGCCGGTGGCGCTCCTTCGCAACCACGGTGAGTCGCTGGTCAGGATCCGAGCGGCTGTACCGGGTGGTCGGCGCCGTGGCGCAGGCCACGAGCATCAGCACGCAGCAGGCCGACAGCAAGCGAAAAAAGATACGGGTCATCGGAGCGGGTGCCATGCAGTGCGGGTCCACGACCGTACACGCTCGCCTGCATGCGCCATGTCTGCGTGGGATGAACCGTTCATGCAGAGTGCTCCGCGCGCAACCTTCGGGGCCGGCACTGTTCGCGCCAGAACGATCACGCTGGACGCAATCCGGACGCAGGACGGGCGTGGAGCGTCAGCTGGAGCGCGGGATTGGCGTCAGCGCCTTCAAGGCTCCGGAGTTCCAGTGTCTTGTGTGCCGACGATGAGTTGCGCCCGCGCCGCTGACGCAAGCGCCTGATACTTGGCGCGAAACGAATCAAGCGTGTCTTCTTCAAGCTCTTCGAGGTCGAGCAGAGCATTGTGTGCACCCTGGGTCGCGCGGATCAGTTCATCCAGCTTGACCTGAATCGCTTCGGTATCCCGGTTCTGGGTGTTCTGAATGAGGAAGACCATCAGGAAGGTGATGATCGTAGTCCCGGTGTTGATCACCAATTGCCACGTGTCGCTGAATCCAAACATGGGACCCGTGACGATCCAGGCGGCGATCACGGCCACTGCAAGAAAGAATGTCCTGGGCTTTCCGCAGAATCGAGATGCCTGCTTTGCAAGGCTTGAGTACCACGATGCAGGGCGCATGCTGTGGGTGGCCTTCTAACGACTGACGCTTGAGTCAGGAAGGAAACAACCGGGTAGACGCCGTCTCACGTCCACCGCCTCACATTCCGGTCAGCGGGTGCAACTCGATGAGTTCGATGGATGCCTCAGGTATTTGCAGATGCGGATGGCCAATGAACGATTTCGCGGCTGCTGCGTGTGATTCTGCCTGCACGATCGCATAGAGCATGATTTCGTTCTTGATGTCAGAGGTGCCTAGCGCACTGACGCGCTTGGTCTTGCCAGCACCTGCGCCGAGGTCCAAAAACATGGCGGCGTGAAGCTCTGTCCAGTCCTTCCATTCGGTCTGCATCTTTGCCTCAGCGACCTTTCTCTTCTCCGGGTCGGTTTTGCTCCATTCGGACAGCACCGATGCGGGTGCCAGATACAGCACAAGAAACTTCGTCATGGGTCGACTGCTCATGCCCTATTGGAGCCACAGCGTAGATTGCCACGGGAAGCGCAGTGTGTGCCCCGCCGCACCTCAGGTCGCGGTCCGCCAAGAGATCTGACGCTTCAATCAAGCCGAGCCGCGAAGCGGCTTCGGCCTTGATGGACTGTCAGACTACAGCCATAGCTGCCGCCTACAGCCCGCGCACACGACACGCTACGAGCAAGAGACCGAACCCGATGATCCAGGACCACGTTGCCGCTGGCTCAGGGATCTTGACCAATCCGAATTGAGCGACCAGGGCCACGATAAAAAGCACGAGTGCGATGACCCAGGAGGCCATTGTTGGAGCTTTGCCCACATTGCGCATGTTGGTTCCTTTGCGAGGTGACGACGGCGAACAGGATCGGGTGCGAGTTACATCAACCACGGTGCATCTTGATCGGCCCGACGCCTGATTCTAGCCCTGCGCGGAACGCGCGTCCGCTCGAATGAATCGCTAACCGCCAACCGGTCCAACGCGCTTACCGAGGCTGTTGCCCACGACCAGCAACAAACCGCTGGCGAAGACAAAGGCTATACCTATGCCGACGGCATATGCAGCCACACCTGCATAGCCGCCTACGTTGGCAGGATTCAGGAAAGGATATGGATACCAGCCGACCAAGTGCCCGCGATAGAGCACGTAGGCAAGGTAGAAAACGGGAAAGACCTGGCAAAAGGCCATCTGCTTCACCCCGAACTTGACTCGGGGAGGCTGTAGAACCCAGTCAATCACCACCGCGCAAGGCATGACGTAGTGAAGCACGACATTGACCCACGGCAAGAGGGAGCCCAAGTCCACTTCACGCAGCAATACCGCGAATACAACGCCGACGATTGCCATATTGACGACGGACACATAGCGCATCTTGTCGCCAAGGCTGGCCGTAGCGTCGCCAGAAAATGCGCGCCGCGCGCTGAGCAGGAGCACGATCGCAGCAAACAGATTGCAAAGATTCGTGAAGTAGCTGAAGAAGTTGAGGATGCTGAAACCACTGCGAACCTGGATCGCGAGTTGAACTGCGATTGCGACCAGTGCAGTGACAGCAAGTAGCAAGCGCGGAAGTAGAAATCGCTCAAACATCGAGGTATTCCAGTTGCAACTCCGACACCCGCTCGCGTGCCGCGTCACTTGATGCAGGGCCCGGAAACGGGTGATGCGCGGAGTGTGTGCTACTTCAACCGCAAAAGTGGGGCGTAGCAGCGCGTTGATTCGCGGAGTGACGCCACGCTCGCGAATCCTCTTTCATGCACGTTCCTCATTCGTCCTTCCGGCACCTTCTCCTCGCGTGCGGGGAGAAGGTGCCGGAATGCCTGTCCGATCCGGACTGCGACCGTCAGAACTGTTGCGAGAAGCGCACTCCGAAGGTGCGGGGCTGCGCCGCCAGCGTGTACGTTTGCTCGCCGCACACGGCTTCGGCGCACTGGGTGAACTTCGACAGTTCCGCGCGCTCGTCGAACGCGTTGCGGAGGAAGAAGTCGAGTGACCAGTCGTCGCGCTTGATGCCGAAGGCGAGGTCGACCATGGTGTAGGCGTCGAGGTTGCCGAGGATCTCGCGCTCGACCAGGCGCAGGTCGGACGTGCGGTCGCCTTCGTAGAACACCGAGGCCTGCCAGTAGGCGTCGAAGCTCCCGAGGTCGAACGAGTAGCGGCCCGTGACGTTGCCCTTGAAGTCCGCGGTGATCGGCAGCTTCGTGCCGTCGGGCGCCTGCGGCCCGTCGGGGAAGTCGACGCTCCCCACCGGGCAGTTCGTGATCGGCACGCCGTTCGCGTCGGTCGCGCCGCAGTAGTTCTCGGTCAATTGCGCGTCGAAGAACGCAAGGCCACCCGTGATCATGAGGTTGTAGGTCGCGGCCCAGTTGAGTTCCATCTCGAGGCCGCGGATCTGCGCCTGGTTGGCATTCTTGATCTCGGTGAGGCCATTCGCGCCGAGCAACGCGAACTGGAAGTCTTTCCAATCC
>JBKJSW010000192.1:0-10998 GCA_046595765.1 Ahniellaceae bacterium | reverse complement strand
CCACCATCGACTGCATGTCCACCGGCAGGATGCGCATGGCGCCGCGGCCCAGCCGCGAGTAGACCAGCAGGTCGTCGATGAGCTGGCTCATGCGGCGGCTGGATTCGTCGATCACCTGGAGATAGTGGCGAGCCTTCTCGCTGGCGCCGTCGCCCAGCTCACCGCCGAGCTTGCCGGCGAACGCAGCGATGTGACGCAGTGGCGCGCGCAGGTCGTGGGACACCGAATAACTGAAGGCCTCCAGCTCCCGGTTGACCTCCGAGACCTGCTCGACCTTGCCGGTCAACTGCTTGTTGAGCTCCCGCACCTGCTCGTCGCCACGCCGGGTGGCGGTGATGTCGATGGCGGTCAGCAGCACCAGGTCATCCTGTTCGGTGCCGAGCCGACGCGCGTTGAGCAGCATGTTGCGTTCGCGCTGCTCGATGTCGTGCTGCAGCGTGTCGAAATCCCAGAGCTCGCGGCCGAGTTGCGCGACGTCGCCGAGGCGCTGCAGGAGACCAGGATCGTTCCAGCTGCCGTTGGCGATGTCGGCCAGCGCACGACCGACCACATCCTGTTCGGCGCTGCCATAGAGATTGCGAAACGCGGGGTTGGCTTCGACCACGTGGAGGGAGGGCGACAGCAAGGCGATCGGCGCCGGCACCGCTTCCACGACACGTCGCGCCCGACCCCGTTCCAGATCGGTCGCCTGCGCGGCGCGCGCGCTGCGTGCGCGTTCTCGTTCGGCCAACAGGAGCAGGGCCACCAACAGCGCCGCCTGGGTCAAGGCCCCGCCGATCGCCACAGCCCGGGTGCGCTGTTCGCCCGCGTTGGAAATCCGTTGCCGCTTGCGCGCGAGGCCGCGCTCCTCCGCGGCAATGGCATCGATCAGTCGCTTCAGCGAGGGAGTCTGGTCGCTGGTGCGGATCAACGCGCGCGCCGCTTCAGGAGTGCTGATGCGAGCGCGGTCGAGCACCGACATGCGCGCGAGAACCAGGGACTGCAGTTCGTCCACGCGCCGCTGCTGGGTCGGGTTGTCTCGTGTGTTGATTCGCAGCGCGTTGAGGAGATCGACCACGCTGGCGCTGGTCGCGGTGAAATCGAAATCGGCGGCGGCGGGGACGCCCAGCAGCTGGGAGAAGATATGGCTATCCGCGAGGCGGACCTCGCGTGCGAGCTGCAACACCTGGACTTGCACCTCGGCGGCGTGCGCCGCCCGCTCGCGTGCCGCGTGCGGTAGGCGCAGCGACACCAGCTGTACCCACACGGGTATCCCCACCACGATCGCAATGACCATGAGGAGCAGCGCGATACGCGCCGGCGATCTCGCCAACATTCGAGCAACTGTCTTCAGGCGTATTCCCCCACGCCATGCGGGCGCAGAAGATAGCGCCTTCAAACTCGATTACGTAACTCAAGCCAGAAGCAGCCGCCGGTGCGGCCGCCGCGTTCAGCGGGCGGCCGGAATCGTGACGAACTGCGCCGTCGCTAAACCTACTTGCGGGTGTAGGCAATTTCCATGGTCTTGACGTCCTTGCCCGCGCGGGCCTCATGCCATGAAAACGTGTGGTGGTCGGCGTCGACCATCTGGATGTCGATGCGTACCGGCGTGAGTTCCGATGGCTTCATGGGGTCGGCCATGGTGCCGCGGAGCGTGTAGGTGCGGGTCGCCGCATCGTAGTCGCCCATCGACAGGAAAATGCCGGTGCTCATCGAGTCGAACCAGGTGCTCGTGTATTTGCCGCGTACGTTGTCGTAACCCATGACGCTGGTGCCTTCGAACGGCTGCCCCTGGTAGCTGCCATTGAACCGGGTCTGCACGAATCGACCGTCATAGACAGCGGTTGCCGACTCGGTGGCCTTGGACACCTGCGGTGGCGCGGCAGGATCCATCCACATCGTGACCTGCGCGTCCCACTCGCCGACGAAAACCGCGAGCTGCTCGTGCGCGGGTCCCTTCATGCCGGCCTTGGCCCACGCATCCATCATCGCCTGCTGCTCGGCGCTCATGGCCGGCGCAGTGCCAGTGCCTGGCGGATTCGCATTCGCCGCCGCGGCGTCGGCGGCGACCTTGGCGCCGGCCTGTGCCACGTCCGCACCGGCACGGGCGCGACCCGCTTCCTCGCTCGCGTCGGCATCGCCATCGCGCACGTCTTCGGCCGATTCATCGGCGTCCTCGGCTGCGTTGGTCGCGGCGTTGGCGGCTTTCTCCGCGGCGTCGGCGCGCTGTTCGGCGTTACGCGCATCCGGCGAGTCGGCGAGGTCGGCCGCGTCAGCGCGATCCTCGGCCACGTCGGCCGACACTTCTGCGGCCGCGGCCGCGGCCTTGGCCTTCTCCGCGTTACGAGTCGCTTCGACGGGGTCGGCCTGCGCGAATGCCACGCCTGCTGCAAGCGTCAGGGCAAAGCCGACTGCGCTCGCGAGCTTCAGGGTCTTCATCGTCGATCTCCATTGGGTTACGGGAGCGCAGGGTACGCCGGCGCACCGGGCGCCTGCATGCGGGCAGCGCTCTCGGATGGTCGCCGTTCATGCGGGCCCGCATGCACCGTTCACGTTCGTGGCGGCATCCTGCGCAGCGCAGCCGGGAGGGGCGGACGATGTCGAACGGGCCAGGGGAACTGCTGGACTGCCTGATCATTGGCGCGGGGCCCGCCGGCCTGACCGCGGCGACTTACCTTGCGCGCTACCATCGCCGCATCGCCGTGATCGACGCCGGCGCCTCCCGCGCGCGCTGGATACCGACATCCCACAACTGCCCGGGGTTTCCGGTCGGCATCGGCGGCCCCGCCCTGCTCGCGAAACTGCGCCAGCAGGCCGAGACCTTCGGAGTCGAAATCGAGAACGCGAGGATCGATCGACTGGTGCGCGACGATGGCCAGTTCGCGGCGCATGCCGGCGAGCGACGCTGGGACGCGCGCACGGTGGTGCTCGCCACCGGCATCGTCGACAAGCTGCCGCCCATGGCCGGAATCGAGCAGGCGAGCGCGAAGGGCGTGATACGCCTGTGCGCGGTATGTGACGGCTTCGAAGCAAGGGACGAACGCATCGGTGTGTTAGGCCCCGTGGATAGCGCGATCCACCACGCCGCCTTTCTGCGCACTTTTTCACGCAGCGTGACCGCCATTCCCTACGAACCCGCGGAGGCCAGCCAGGACTGCTCAGGGCTGGCGGAGAAGGCGGGAATCGACGTGCTGCCGCCGTTCGCGAGCGTCGAAAGCAAGGGTGACGAGTGCATCGTCCATACCCGCGACGGTGGCGTGCACACCTTCGATACGCTGTACCCGGTGCTGGGTTGCGAACCACGGGCCGGACTCGCCGCCGCGCTGGGCGCGCACCTCGACGACAACGGCGAAATCATCGTCGACGCGCGCCAGATGACCTCGGTCGAAGGGCTGTACGCGACCGGCGACATCGTCAGTGCCCTCAACCAGATCTCGGTCGCCGTCGGGCATGCGGCCATCGCCGCCACGGCCGTGCACAACCGGTTGCCGCGCAATCCTCGCGAGCGGCACCCGCAGGTTCCCGGGTGACCGCGGCAAGCCACCCACGCTCGTCAACTTCATGGTTTGGGCGGGCGTTGTCCGCAACCGCACGCCAGTGACCCGGAAGGAGCCTCGCGCCACGGCGATGGACAACGCGCGCGCCGCCGAGGCCGACGCCAGTGCAGCGGGACTGGTGTACGTCAGCGACGGTGCTCCGGGCATTCGCCGGCTTCGCCAGGGCACCGGCTTCAGGTACCTCACGCCGGCCGGCAAACCGGTGCGCGACACGGCGACGCTGGCCCGCATCGACGCGCTGGCCATGCCCCCGGCCTATGTCGACGTCTGGATCTGCACGCTTGCCAACGGCCACCTGCAGGCCACCGGTCGCGACGCGCGTGGGCGCAAGCAGTATCGCTACCATTCCGAATGGAACGCGAGCCGCGGCACGGGCAAGTTCGAGCGCGTGATCGCGTTCGGGGAAGCGCTGCCGCGGCTGCGCCGGCGGCTTCGCCGCGACCTTGCACTCGCCGGCTTTCCGCGCGACAAGGTGCTCGCGATCGTGGTTGCGGTCATGACCGAAACCCTGGTGCGCGTGGGCAACAGCGAGTACGCGCGCAGCAATCGCTCGTACGGCCTGACCACGCTACGCAACCAGCACGTGCGCTTCGTGAAAGGTGGTCGCGCGCAGCTCAAGTTTCGCGGCAAGGGCGGTATCGAACATGACATCGCGTTGGATAACGCGCGCCTGGTCAAGTTGATGCGTAGCGTGCAGCAGCTGCCGGGCCAATCATTGTTCCAGTACCTCGACGACAACGGCGACGCGCAGCCCATCGGATCGGGCCAGATCAATGATTACCTGCGCGATGCCATGGGCGACGCATTCACCGCCAAGGACTTCCGCACCTGGGGTGGCACCCTCGCCGCGTTCCAGCAGTTCGCGGGTATCTCACTGACCGCCGTGATCATTGACCACACAGGTGTGAGCGAGTCCCCGCGCAGCGAGGCCGCGCTCGCGTCCCTGCAGAACGCGGTGATCAAGGAAGTGGCGAACGGGCTCGGCAACACTCCGGCGATCTGCCGCAAGGCTTACATCGATCCTGCCGTGTTTGCCGGGTGGCGCGATGGCTCCCTCCACCGCATTGCGGAAGGCGCGCGCGGGGCACGCCAGTGGGAGCAGGCCGCGCTCAGGTTTCTGCGGCAGGCGCGTCGAGTGGCCGTCAGGGGCCGGTCGGCGCGCGATATCGCGACCGGACCGTTGGCCCGATCCTGAAGCACTGGCTTGGACAATGGGAGAAGTCTGACGATAAGCTTGTCGATTACCGACCGGGATCTCCGCTCATGATTCGTTCCATTACGGCCGCCATTCTGGCGGCGGGGTTGTTTTGCGCCGGTGCCCAGGCGGCCAGTTTCGTCAGCAATCCCAGTGCGCCGCTGACCGCGAGCGGCGGTCAGCCGGACGGCGCCCTGTGCGGCACCACCGTGCTCACCCAGAATCCGAACAACTTGCCCACCGCTGCCAACAGCGTGTCGTGCAATGACGGTGCGGCCGGTGGTTTCGACCACACCGACAACAGTTATTTCCGCGCGTTCAGTCTCGGTGCCTTCCCGCAGGGCTTCACCGCGTGCGCCGTTGAGTTCGGCATTGAGCAGGCCGACGCCGGTGGCGTGGACCAGCCCATCACCGTGCGTCTTTACTCGAACACCGGTGGGGCATTCCCGGCCGGCACGCGGACCCAGGTGGGCACTGCAACAGTCAACGTGACGGACCAGACGCTCACCCTGTTCAGGGTGCCGCTGACCGCAACCGTTCCTGCCGGAGCAGAGCTCATTGCGGAGGTTTTCACTCCGGATGGCCAACCTGCGTCCAACACCTTCTTCATCGGCTCCAACAACACCGCGGAAACGGGTCCGAGCTACATCGCTGCGGCGACCTGTGGCATCACGACGCCCACCACGACGACGGCGATCGGCTTCCCGAACATGCACATCATCCTGAATGTTCGCGGTGGACCTGCAGGGCCGGCGCCAGCGCCGGTCCTGACCGTGACGCCCGCAGGCGGCGCGAACTTTGGTGCGGTGACAACTGGCCAGAACAGCACCCGGACAGTGACGATCACCAATACCGGCAACGCACCTGCGACGATTACCTCCATAACTGCGCCGATCGCGCCGTTCTCCCTGGTGACCGACGGCTGCACCGGCCAGACCCTGGTAGCAGTGACGGGTTCGTGCACTGTCACCTACCGCTTCTCGCCGACCGCAACCGGGCCGTTCTCGCAGACCCTGACGGTGACCAGCAACGCCCCCCCCGTGACCATTACCTTGACCGGCACCGGCGTTGCGCCGCCGATCGCGGTTCCGGGACCGGGACTGCTCGCTCTGATCGCACTCGGCCTGGCACTGGCGGGATTCGGTGCATGGCGCGCGACGCGTAACGGTTGAGACCTCGCGCGCCACCCGGCGCGCTGAAGTTCCAGCAAACCCGCCGTGCGCAGGCCCGGCGGGTTTTTTATGCGAAAACGGCGGGAAGGAGCGGGTTGCTCTTTCGGCGAACAGGCATCCCTGCGGCTGTGCGTCCGGCCCGGCCATCCATGGCCGTGCGTTCAGCCCGGCTCGCGGTGACGTCGGTCACCGCGATAGCGCCGGGCTTCACCCACACCGCGCGTCGGTGATGATGTTGGCGGCATCGACGTCGAGGTTCAGGCGCCCGCCGTGGTATTCCATCGTGACCATCTGGCCCGGCCTGAGCGTACGTGCGCTGCAGGCCCCGCTGACTTCTCGCGCCCGTTCGACAATCTGCGCCGTCGCTTGCTGTCCGATGAAAACGCGTGCAGGTTGCGGATCGCACGTGGCTACGTCCTCACCGGGCGACGTATCTGAAGTGTCGTTCGCGGCACGCGGTACAGCGGTCATGGCGGACTCCTGGACGAGTTGCAGCGGTGCACCCGCGCCAACCGCGGTGTCCGCGCGACGAAGGCGCGGCAACGCCAACACCAACACCCTGCGGCCATGGGTTGCGCGGGTCACGGCGGCGCACCCAAGTATTCAACATGCCGAGGGGACAGAGCCTAAACGCGGGTCGGTCACGCCGCCTGCGCGGTTGCTCCGGTTGGCCGTTCGCGCCAGTTCGCGAGCAGTTGCGCTTCGCGCGCGCGCGCCTCGGCAAGGTGCGTTTCCTTGATGTGCCCGTAGCCGCGGATGAGTTCGGGAATGGAGGCGATCGCGGTGGCCAGCGCCATGTTGTCGGCATCGATTTCGTCGAGCAGCATGCCGACCTTCTGTTCGTAGTCCTCGATCAACCTGCGCTCGGAACGGCGTTCGTCGGTGTAGCCGAAGAGGTCGAAGGGCGTGCCGCGCAGCCCGCGCAAAGTGGCGAGAAGCCTGAAAGCGGTGAACACCCAGGGACCGAATTCGCGCTTGACGAGGTGGCCTTTTGAGTCCTTCTTCGCCAGCAGCGGCGGCGCCAGGTGGAAGTGCACCTTGTAATCGCCGTCGAACTGTTGCGCCAGCCGGCGGCGGAACTCACCGCTGGTGTAGAGACGCGCGACTTCGTATTCGTCCTTGTACGCCATGAGCTTGAAGGCGTAGCGCGCGACCGCCGCGGTCAGTGCCGTTGAGCCCGGGACTCTGACCTGCTCGGCCGCCCGCGTGCGCTCGACGAGTCGCAGGTAACGCTGGGCATACGCTTCATTCTGGTAATCGGTCAGGAAGGCGACACGCCGCGTAATCGTTTCGTCGAGCGTGCGCGACAGGCGCGCGTCATCCAGTGGCAGGAACGCGACGTTGGCATCGGTGCCCGCCGCGGAACCCGCGACGTTGCGCGTGTGCGGCGCCACCATGCCCGATTCGTGGCCTTCGGATGCCAGCGGCGGCAACGTCTGCAGGTCGCGTGGCCGCTCCTCGTCAAGGGCGGGACCCTGGCGCACCACGCCCGCAGCTTCGGCCACGGCGCGAACATCGACGACCGCGAGTCGTCCCCACGCAAACGCAGTCTTGTTCATTTCGACCGCGGCGCCGTTGAGTTCCACCGCACGCATCAGGGCTTCGAAGGAAATCGGCACGAGGCCCTGCTGCCACGCGTAGCCCAGCATGAAGAGATTCGCCGCGATCGCGTCGCCGATCAGCGCCGTCGCCAGTTGCGATGCGTCGACCAGCATCGGCGATGCGCCATCCAGTGCAGTGCGCACCGCCGCGACGATGTCGCCGGCAGGGAACGCAAGGTCGGGCCGTGTCGTGAACGTTCCCGGCATGGCCTCGTAGGTGTTGAGCACGACCTGCGTGCGTCCCGCGCGGATCTTCGACAACGCCCAGTAATCGTTGACCACAACCATGTCGCAACCGAGCACCAGGTCGGCTTCGCCCGCCGCGATGCGTACTGCGTGGATGTCCGATGGCGTGCGCGCGATGCGGATGTGCGTGGTGACCGCGCCGCCTTTCTGCGCGAGCCCGGTCTGGTCGAGCACGGTCGCACCGCGGCCTTCGAGGTGCCCCGCCATGCCGATCAGCGCACCGATGGTGACGACACCGGTGCCGCCGACACCGGTGATGAGGATGTTCCAGGGCCGCGCGAGGTCGGTGGTGATGGTGGGCAGCGGCAGGTCCGCCAGCCGCGCGGCGGCATCGACCTTCTTGCCGCGGCGCGGCGTGCCGCCGTGCACGGTGACGAAGCTCGGGCAGAAGCCTTCGACGCAGGAATAGTCCTTGTTGCAACTGCTCTGATCGATTTCGCGCTTGCGACCGAACTCGGTTTCCTTCGGCAGCACGGCGACGCAGAACGACTTCTTGCCGCAATCGCCGCAGCCCTCGCACACCAGCGTATTGACGAACACGCGCTTGGCCGGATCGACGAGCTTGCCGCGCTTGCGGCGCCGGCGCTTCTCGGTCGCGCAGACCTGGTCGTAGATCAGCACCGACGTGCCCTTGACCGCACGCAGGCGCTCCTGCACCGCGTCGAGTTGGCGGCGGTCGAGAAATTCGACGTTGCCGGGAAAGAGCGACGGATCCGACCACTTGCCGATGTCGTCCGACAGCACGACGATGGTCTCGACGCCTTCCGAGCGCACCTGGTGCGCGATCTGCGGTACCGACAACGAACCGTCGACCGGCTGGCCGCCGGTCATCGCGACCGCATCGTTGTAGAGGATCTTGTAGGTGATGTTGACGCCGGCCGCCACCGCTTGCCGGATCGCGAGTGAACCGGAGTGGAAATAGGTGCCGTCGCCAAGGTTCTGGAAAATGTGCGCGGTTTCGGTGAAAGGTGCCTGCCCGCACCAGGTCGCGCCTTCGCCGCCCATCTGCGTAAACGTGTCGGTATTGCGGTCCATCCACGTCACCATGTAATGGCATCCGATGCCGGCCGAAGCGCGCGCGCCTTCCGGCACCTGCGTCGAGACGTTGTGCGGGCAGCCCGGGCAGTAGTGCGGCACGCGCGGAAAATTCGCACGCGGTAGCGCCAGCTCGGCTTCCTTCAGGGCGAGGAACGCGAGTTGCTGGTCGATGCGGTCGGAGCGATGGAAGCGCGCGAGCCGCCTGGCGATGACGCGCGCGATGCGTGCCGGGGTCAGCTCGTTGACCGACGGCAGGATCCAGTCTTCCGATTCGTCGTACTTGCCGACGATGGTGGGGCGATTGCCGTCGAAGTTGTAGAACAGCTCCTTCATCTGGCTCTCGATGAAGGCGTGCTTCTCCTCGACCACGAGGATGTCCTCGAGGCCCTGCGCGAACGCGCGGATGCCGACGGGCTCGAGTGGCCACGTCATGCCGACCTTGTAGACGCGGACGCCGATGGTGGCGCACGCGTCCTGGTCGAACCCGAGGTATTCGAGCGCCTGCAGCACGTCCAGGTAGCTTTTGCCGGTGGTGACGATGCCGAGGCGTGCCCGCGGCGAATCGAACACCAAGCGATCGATGCGGTTGGCGCGCGCGAATGCCTGCGCCGCGCGCACCGCATAGCGATGCAGGCGCATTTCCTGGTCGAGCGGCGGGTCTGGCCAGCGGATGTTGAGGCCGCCCGGCGGCAGTTCGAAGTCTGCCGGGTTGACGATCTCGAGCGCGAATGGATCGACCTCGACGGAGGCGGACGACTCAACCGTTTCGGCGATGGTCTTGAAGCCGACCCAGCGCCCGGTGAAACGCGACATCGCCCACCCGAGCAGCCCCATGTCGAGGATGTCCTGCACCCCGGCCGGATTGAGGATCGGCATCAGTGCCGAAACGAACTCACCCTCGGAACCATGCGGCAGCGTCGAGGAACGACAGGCGTGGTCGTCGGCTGCGAGCGCGAGCACGCCACCGTGCTTCGAGGTGCCCGCCGCATTGCCGTGCTTGAACACGTCGCCGCAACGATCGACACCCGGGCCCTTGCCGTACCACATCGAATACACACCCTGCACCTTGGCGCCGGGAAACAGGTTGGTCTGCTGCGTGCCCCACACCATGGTGGCGCCGAGATCCTCGTTGATGCCCGGCGTGAACTTCACGCCGGCCGCGTCGAGGTGCTTGCGCGCCCGCCACAACTCCATGTCGAAGCCACCGAGCGGCGAGCCGCGATAGCCCGAAATGAATCCGCCGGTCTTGAGGCCCGCGCGATCGTCGCGCAAGCGCTGCATCAGCGGCAAGCGCACCAGTGCCTGCACGCCCGAGAGATAGATGCGTCCGCGCGCGCGTCCGTACTTGTCGTCGAGCGTATAGTCCGCGTCGACCACGCTGCCGGTGAGCGTCGTGTTGGCGGACGCGGGCGACGAAAGTTCGGCGGTGCTGGTCATTGCGGAGCTCGAATGCGCTGCTAGAACAAAAATTCTAACAGCCGCTCCGGATTTCGACGGCGTGCCGACGCAGATCCACAGCAACCAGCGCGGGGCACGGAGCGATGCTTGCTGTGCCCCGGCCAGTCGCGCAGCGCGCGACGTCAATAATCGTTGCGAAACGTGACTGCGCCGCGCGCTCTGTGTGCCCTACACTCCTCTACCCTGCTCCACGTGCGGTGGCCCACGCAACTGGCCTCTACCCGAAACCGTCGATAGGACCATGCAGCGACCAATTCTTTCTCTCCTTCTGTTGGCCGCGGCATCCGCGGATGCCACGGTGGTGGTGAGCGGTCAAGTCACACACGCGGAAAGCGGTGAGCCGATGGAAAACGTACGCGTGGAAGGACACCAGGGACCGACTCCGGTACAGGCTGGTCCTGTCACCGAAGCATTCACGGACAGCTTGGGCAACTACCAGTTAACTCTCCCGGATACACCATCGGACACCAAGACTTACGTGCGGACCCGGCAGGCTGATTTTTTTCTCGTCACCGTCGACAAGGCCTGGCCGCAAAGCCCCTGCCCCCTCGCTTCGCCCTTCATCGGTCATTGCAGCTACTGGCCGGATCCGGTCTTGCCTGTGGCCACGACAAATAATGTTGTCGTCACCCGCATCGATCTTGCGCTCTCTTCACAGCGGATTTTTGTTGGCGAGTTTGAATAGTCGGTCGCACCGGCATTCCGATGCACTTGGCGCGGGCGGCGCTTCGCGCGAGACTTGAGCCTTGGGC
>JBKJSW010000051.1:0-3600 GCA_046595765.1 Ahniellaceae bacterium | reverse complement strand
CCCTCATCGCCCCTCATCCGGCGCTTCGCGCCACCTTCTCCCCGCACGCGGGGAGAAGGGATTAGATGGAGAAGTTTTCTTGACTGGATTGCCGAAGAGAGTTGCAGTGTGGTGGGTCTGCGCGATAGCGGTAGCCGGCGCAGCGCTGGCCCAGGTTCCGGCCCCCATGCCGGGCCCCACCGCCGCGAGCGCCGCGCAACCGGTGCCGCCACCACCGGCGCCGAGTGGCGCGCGCGCCTGGGTACTGATGGATGCGGCGTCGGGCCAGGTGCTGGCGGGCGAATCCGTCGACACCGAACTTGAACCGGCCAGCATCACCAAGGTGATGACGGGATACGTGGTTGCATCGGAAATGCACCATGGCAAGGTGAAGGCGACCGATGAGGTCGTCATCAGCGAGAACGCATGGCGCCAGGGCGGCGCCGGCACCGATGGTTCCTACAGCGCGCTCGCGGTGAACTCGCGCGTGCCATTGTCCGAGGTGTTGCAGGGTCTGGTTATCCAGTCGGGCAACGACGCGGCGATCGCGTTGGCCGAACACGTCGCCGGGAGCGAAGAGACGTTCGTCGCACTCATGAACCAGACCGCGCAGAGACTCGGCCTCCGGCACACGACTTTCGCGAATTCGCACGGTCTGAGTGCGCCCGGGCACCACAGCAGCGCGCGCGACATCGCACTGCTGTCGCGCGCCCTGATTCGCGATTTTCCCGAGCATTACGCGCTGTACAAGATCAAGGAATACACCTACAACGGCATCCGGCAGTACAACCGCAACGGATTGCTGTGGAAGGATCCGAGCGTCGACGGCCTCAAGACGGGCCACACGTCTGCGGCGGGTTATTGCCTGGCGGCATCGGCCAAGCGCGGCGAC
The DNA here is from genome assembly GCA_046595765.1 of Ahniellaceae bacterium. Classification (GTDB taxonomy): domain Bacteria; phylum Pseudomonadota; class Gammaproteobacteria; order Xanthomonadales; family Ahniellaceae; genus JBBQNY01. Next base: position 2,729 of record JBKJSW010000051.1, on the reverse strand, counting down.
ACGCGTCTGATCTCGGTGGTGCTGGGCATCGACGCCAAAGGCTCGAAGGAGGGCTTCAGCCGGCGCGAGTCGGGCAACTCGGCGCTGCTCAACTACGGGTTCCGGTTCTTCGAATCGCACCAGCTATATCCTGCTGGCGCCGTGGTGGCCTCACCGGAACTGTTCAAGGGCGAGGCCGAGGTTGCCAAACTCGGCGTCGCGCGTCCGGCGCTGGTGACGATCCCGCGCGGTGCCTACGCCCGCTTGAAGGCCAACATGAACGTGCCGAGGCCCTTGCTGGCGCCACTCAAGAAGGGTGCACAAGTCGGGACGATGAGCGTCACGCTCGATGGCCGCGAAGTGCTGAACACTCCGCTGATCGCACTCGAGGAGTACCCAGCGGCCGGATTCGTGGGCCGTGTCTGGGATTCCGCCCGCCTCTGGTGGGAAACTGAGTGAAGAGCTGCGCTTGAAGCGCTTTTCCGCGACCGCAGATCGAGACCATGAGCCAGGAATCTTCCGGACAATCGCCTGCAACCGAAGGCAAGGGCTTCCAGTTTCCGGGACGTCTTGAACTCACCGTGATGGGCGACGCGGACACCGACCTTGGGGCGCTCATCGAAGCGGCAATGCGTGCCGCAGGCGTGATGTCCGTGCCGTGCGACCCGCGCCAGAAGCTGTCGAGCGGTGGCCGCTTCCGTTCGGTGAGCGCCGCTTTTGAATGCCCGTCGCGCGAGCAGCTCGAAGCGCTGCACTCTGCACTCAAGGCGCACCCGGCTGTGAAGTGGACGCTCTAACCACATCGCGGCCGGAAGCCACGTCGCCGGCCGATGGCGTGCCACTCCGTCGTATGCCGCGCGAGTGCCGGATTCGCGACCTCGGCCTGCGCGACTACGAAGAAGTGTGGCGCGCGATGCAGGCATTCACCGATATGCGCGACGACGCGACGCCCGACGAGGTGTGGCTGGTGGAACATCCATCGGTGTTCACGCTCGGACAGGCCGGCAAGCCGGAGCACGTGTTGGCCGCCGGGGACATCCCGGTGCTCAAGGTGGATCGCGGCGGCCAGGTCACGTACCACGGTCCCGGGCAGCTCGTGGCCTATCCATTGTTCGACCTCCGCCGCCTCGGCATGGGTGTGCGCGAGTACGTGCATCGCATCGAGCAGTCGGTGATCGAGGTGCTCGGCGACTGGAACATCGTCGGGCAGCGTCGTGACGGCGCGCCAGGCGTGTATGTCGGCGATGCCAAGATCATGGCGCTCGGCATCCGCGTGCGCCGCGGCTGCACGTTCCATGGCCTGGCATTCAACGTGGCGATGGATCTCGCGCCTTACCAGCGCATCAATCCCTGTGGTTACACCGGGTTGCGCGTGACCTCGATGCTAGACTTGGGCGGACCCGGATCGCTCGAAATCGTCAAGACCGCGCTGACGGAAGCGCTGGCACGGCAGTTCGGAATCAACATGGTCACCGCGCCTGCGCCGGCGCATTCCTTCCAGGCCCGGACTGCTCCATGAGCGATATCGTCGGCAAATCCATTCCGTTGATGGTGCTCAAGACAGCCACCCTGGTCCCTGGCGTCAAGCAGACGGGCGACGCCAAGATCGCGCGCAATCCGGTGACCTTCGACGCGTCGCAGCCGCTGCTGCGCAAGCCGTCATGGATCCGCGTGCGCATCCCGCCCGGCAATGCGGTGGCAAAGCTCAAGGCGCGCCTGCGCGCGAACCGGCTGGTCACGGTGTGCGAGGAGGCGTCCTGCCCGAACATCCACGAGTGCTTTGGCAAGGGCACCGCGACTTTCATGGTGCTGGGCGACGTGTGTACGCGCCGCTGCGCGTTCTGCGATGTCGCGCATGGTCGCCCCAAGCCGCCCGACCTGTCCGAGCCGGCGATGCTCGCGCAGACGATCGCCGACATGGAACTGCGTTACGTCGTGATCACCTCGGTCGACCGCGACGACCTGCCCGACGGCGGTGCCGGGCATTTCGCAGCGTGCATCCGCGCAGTGCGCGCGGCGAGTCCGGCCATCCGCATCGAGATATTGACCCCGGATTTCCGCGGTCGCGGTCGCGCGGAACGCGCGCTGGAAGCGTTGCGCGGCGATCCGCCGGACGTGTTCAACCACAACCTCGAAACCGTGCGGCCGCTGTATCGCGAAGTCCGCCCCGGCGCCGACTACGACTGGTCGTTGCGCCTGTTGCAGACGTTCAAGGCGCAGCACCCGGGAGTACCGACCAAGTCCGGCATCATGCTCGGTCTCGGCGAGACGCGGGAACAGGTCGGCGAAGCATTGCGCGACCTGCGCCAGCACGACGTCGAGATGGTCACGATCGGCCAATACCTGCAACCCTCGGCGCACCACCACCCGGTCAAGCGTTACTGGACGCCGGACGAGTTCGCCGAACTCGAGCGTTACGGCATGGAACTCGGCTACCACCACGTTGCGTCGGGGCCGCTGGTGCGCTCCTCGTATCACGCCGACCAGCAGGCACATGCCGCGGGCGTCGCGGCGGTCGCCTGACGCGCGGTCCGCGCGCGCCTGCGGCGAAGGGGCGGCACATCCAAATCCGGATCGGGCGAACCTAAGGCGGGCGGCGCGGTCCCAGAGTGACTGAAGTCCGCCGGGGTGACCGTCGACGCCGTCCGACCGCCGGTGTTGAAGCGCCGATTTGTGCCTCAATCTTGACTTTTTGCCTACAGCGCCTGCGCGCGTCGTCGCGCTAGGATGCCAGTCCGTTGGCCGGTGAA
>JBKJSW010000049.1:0-2743 GCA_046595765.1 Ahniellaceae bacterium | reverse complement strand
GTGGTGCGAGTCACGCAAGTGGGCGACAACGATTGCCGTGGTGACCGCCGCGAACGTGACAGCGACACGGATGGCAAGATCGTCGGCGCGATCGTGGGTGGCCTGGTCGGCAACCAGATCGGCAGCGGTACCGGTCGCACCGTGGCTACCGTCGGTGGTGCAGTGGCCGGTGCGGCGATCGGCGGCAAGGTCGACCGTAACAACGACCGCGGCCGCCGCGGCGGTCGTTGTGACGACACTGCGTATCGAGTCGACTACCGCTGGGATGGTGACGTGCGCAGCGCGCGCCTTGCCTATCACCCAGGCCGCAGCGTGCGCGTCAACCGCTACGGTGACGTGATCCGCTGATCCGGGCTTCGTGAGATGCAGACAGAGGCCGCCTTCGGGCGGCCTCTTTGTTTGTGCGCGATCCGCGCGCCAGAATATTCGCGGAGGCCGCGGCTGTGCGTGGCACAATCCCCGGCGGGTCGGGGGAGGGAAGCATGGCCGGTAAATTGTTGCCTACGCGCTATTTCGCATTCGCCAGCGTGGTGGTGCTGTTGCTGGCAAGCGCGGTGTTGATCGCGCGCGGCTTTCATTCGCCGGCGTGGCTGCTCCTGTTCGGAGTGAGCGCGTTCCTCACGGTCGTGGGGTTGCGGGATATCACTCAGGTCAAACAGTCGATCCGTCGGAATTATCCGCTGCTCTCGCACTTCCGGTTCTTCTTCGAGGCGATCCGGCCGGAGATCCGCCAATATTTCGTCGAGTCCGACGTCGAGGAAATACCGTTTTCGCGCCAGCAGCGCGCGCTGGTCTACCAGCGCGCGAAGAACCAGCTGGATACCCGCCCGTTCGGCACAATGGGCCAGGTCTACCAGGCCGGTTACGAGTGGATAAACCACTCAATGCGCCCGACGCACATCCCGAGCCATGACTTCCGACTCGACGTCGGTGGTCCGGATTGCACGCAGCCCTATTCGGCGAGCATCTTCAACATCTCGGCCATGAGCTACGGCGCCTTGTCTCCGAACGCGATCCTGGCACTGAACACGGGAGCGAAGCGCGACGGCTTCTTCCACGACACCGGCGAAGGTTCCATTTCAAGGTTCCACAGGGAGCCGGGCGGCGACCTGGTATGGAACGTCGGCAGCGGCTACTTCGGTTGCCGCAATGAGGACGGCAGCTTCAGTCCGGAGCGATTCCGCGACAACGCCTGCCTGCCACAGGTGCGCATGATCGAACTCAAGATGTCGCAAGGCGCCAAACCGGGCCATGGCGGCGTGCTTCCGGCGGCCAAGGTATCGCCGGAGATCTCGGCCGCCCGCGGCGTCCCGATGGGCGTCGACTGTATTTCTCCCGCCACGCATCCCGCGTTCTCGACGCCGATCGAGATGATGGAATTCATAGCAACCCTTCGCGGCCTGGCGGGCGGCAAGCCGGTGGGTTTCAAGCTGGCGATCGGGCATCCCTGGGAATGGTTCGCGGTGGCGAAGGCCATGGTCGTCACGGGCATCACGCCGGATTTCATCGTCGTCGACGGTGCGGAAGGCGGCACCGGTGCCGCGCCCGTCGAATTCATCGATCATGTCGGCGCCCCGCTGCGCGAAGCGCTGCTGTTGGTCCACAACACGCTGGTAGGACTCAACCTGCGCGGGCGTGTGCGCCTGGGTGCCGCGGGCAAGGTGGTGTCGGCATTCGACATCGCGCGCACCATCGCGCTCGGCGCGGACTGGTGCAACGCCGCGCGCGCGTTCATGTTCGCCGTCGGCTGCATCCAGGCCCAGACCTGCCATACCGGAACCTGCCCTACTGGCGTGACCACGCAGGATCCCAAGCGATATCGCGCGTTGGTGGTCGAGGACAAGGCCACGCGCGTCGCCAACTACCATCGCAACACGATGCGCGCGTTGCATGAACTGCTGGAGGCCGCCGGCCTTGATCACCCGAGCCAGCTGGGTCCCGAGCACGTGATCCGCAGGATTTCAGTGAACGAAGTTCGCTCCCTGGCGTCGCTCTACCATTTCGTCCAGCCCGGCGAGTTGGTGGGCGGAGTGCCGGATCACGCCGTGTTCAAGATGTTCTGGCACCTGGCAACGCCCGATGCATTCCGCGCGCCGCCCAGCCTGCTCGCGTTGCGCACGACCAAGATGCGTTGAGTGGGTTAGCATCCGACCGATAGCCGCCTCACGGATACGCAATGCGTCTTGAATCGAAGCTGCCGCGTGTCGGCACCACCATTTTCACCGTGATGTCGCAACTGGCGGCTGAATTCGGCGCGGTCAACCTGGGGCAGGGTTTTCCGGATTTCGACGGACCACCGGAACTGCGCGATGCTCTGGCGCGCGCCATGGCGGCCGGCCGCAACCAGTATTCGCCAATGCCGGGCATCGCACCGTTGCGCGAAGCCATCGCACGCAAGATCGCGCGCTGCTACGGAGTGGAGGTGGACCCGGCGAGCGAGGTGACGGTGACATCGGGAGCCACCGAAGCGATCTTTGCTGCGATCGCCGCCGTGGTATCCGCCGGCGATGAAGTGATCGTTCTCGATCCCTGTTACGACTGCTATGAGCCCGCCATCGAACTGGCGGGCGGCCGCGCGGTACACGTGCCGCTCGGCGCACCGGATTTCGCGATCGACTGGCAGCGGGTTGCGGATGCGGTGACGCCACGTACGCGCCTCATCATGGTGAATTCGCCGCATAACCCGACGGGCGCCGTGATCCGGGACGCGGACCTCGGCGCGTTGGCCGAGTTGGCAGAGAAG
>JBKJSW010000297.1:0-9441 GCA_046595765.1 Ahniellaceae bacterium | reverse complement strand
TCTGGTTCCGCCGGCGCGAAATGCGGCGCTCCGGCGCGCTCTCCGACGACGATGACCTCGAGGTCATCGTCGTCGGAGAGCGCGCCGGAGCGCCGCATTTCGCGCCGGCGGAACCAGAATGCGGCCCCGCTGAGCAGCGCCAGCACCGAAGCCATCCCGATCAGACCGAAGGTCGATCGCTCATCCACGATCGGCAACACGTCGGCGACTTCGAACGCGGTCGGATACAACGCGCCAATAGCCAGTTGTGAGTTGCCGATTGGAACATTGGCGCCGGCGACCGCTCCGGGACGTTTCTCGCCGAACGAGGCGACCACGAAGGCGTCGCCGCCGCCGCGCTGCTGCCGGAGCTCGAGTTGAGACGCATGGCGCGCGGCGACCGCCTCGATGGGATGCGTGACGGTTGCGAGCGGCAAGTCGGCGTAGAGGATCGCGACGAGCCGGTCGCCCTGCTTGAGGGGGCGTGCCTGCACCACGCGCCAGTCATTGGATCCGCGTCGTACCTGCACTGGCGCCATGCCCTCGAGATCACGGGCTTCGGCGAGCACCGCGGCGCGCGTGAACCCGAAGCGATCGAAATTGGCCGCCTCGAGTTCACGAACCTCGGGTGCGTACAACTCAATGGCGGCGCCGTCGCCGAAGGCCGCACTGAGTCGGCGGCCGATGGCCAGCCGCTGTTCGGCTGTCGCGAGTGTTTCGGTCGCGACGAGCTGTCCCATGCGGTCAAGTTTGGCGCCGTTGGCAGAGAGCGCGCGCGTCACCTGTTCGCCCGCCTCTTTTGCGGCGCGGTCCGCGCGTTCGTGCGCGGCGGCGGAACGCATGTTCTGAACCAGCTGCAATACGCAGGCGGTCGCAAGCAGCGCGAACAGGAAGCCGAGGGCCGTCGTGCCCATGCGGATTCCCCGCGCAGCGCTGTTTGCGCCTGACGGTTGGAGAGGCCCTGCAGGTGCTGCGTTGTTCATTGCGTTCCTGAATGGCCGAACCCGCCCGCACCCCGCTGCGACGTCTCGAACGCCTCGACGAGCCGAAACATCGGTTGCAACACCGGCACGAACAGGAGCTGCGCAATCCGATCCCCGGGCGCGATCGTAAACGGCTCCGCGCTCCGGTTCCACAACGAAACCATCAGGGGTCCCTGGTAATCCGCATCGATGAGGCCGGTGCCGTTGCCGAGCACGATACCGTGCCGGTGGCCAAGTCCCGAGCGCGGCACGATCATGCCCGCGAAGCCCGGATCGTCGATGTGGATCGCGATGCCGCTTGGCACCAGCAGGGCCACTCCAGGCTTGAGCACGACGGCTGCGTCCAGGCATGCGCGGAGGTCGACGCCGGCGGACCCGGCGGTCGCGGGTTGCGGCAGCGGCCACTCGGAGCCGATGCGCGGATCGAGAATGCGCAGGGCGATGTCGATCATGCGTCCGCCTTGCCGACCGCGAACCGCTCGACAATGAGTTCGATGAGCGCTACCGCGAGCGCGGCCTTCGGCATCGCAGCAAACTCGCGTTCGCCGCCGTGCCATAGCGCCAGCGCCTGGTTGCGGTCGACTTCGAAGCCCGAGTCGACGGCGCCCACCGGATTTGCGATGACAAGGTCCAGCCGCTTGCGCACGAGCTTGGCGAGCGCATTCTCGCGCAGCGCTCGCGTTTCGGCCGCGAATCCCACCACGAAGGGCGGCTCGGGCAACGCGGCGATCTCGCCGAGGATGTCCGTCGTCGGCACCAGTTCCAGCGTGCGAGTCGCGCCGTCTTTCTTAAGTTTGTCGGGCGCCATTTCGCGCGGACGATAATCGGCGACGGCGGCGTTGGCGATGAAGATGTCCACACCCGCGACCGCAGCGTGCACCGCGGCACGCATGTCGGCAGCGCTGCGCACATCGATGCGCGCGACGCCGGGCGGCGTGTCGAGTGCCACCGGACCCGCCACGAGCGTCACGTCGGCGCCGGCGTCGCGTGCTGCTGCGGCCAGCGCGAAGCCCATACGGCCGGAACTCCGATTGCCGATGAAGCGCACCGGATCGATGTCTTCAAATGTCGGGCCTGCGGTGATCAAAACGCGCCGCCCCTCCAGCCCGGACGATGCGGCCGAGCTGGCGGCGGGAGGCGATGCCGCCGCGAGGATCGCCGCGATGATGTGCGCGGGTTCGGCCATGCGCCCCGCGCCGATGTCGCCGCAGGCCTGCGACCCGTGACCCGGACCGACCAGCCGCACGCCTCGCTGCTGCAATGTTGCCACGTTGGCCCGCGTGGCCGCGTGCGCCCACATGGCCTGATTCATGGCCGGGGCGAGCCACAGAGGCGCCGATGTGGCCAGCACCAGCGTCGTCAACAGATCGTCCGCCAGCCCGTGCGCGAGCCGCGCAACGAGGTCCGCCGTGGCCGGCGCGATGACCACCACATCGGCCCAACGCGCGAGTTCGATGTGGCCCATGGCGGCCTCGGCCTCGGCATCCCACAGGGAAACGCGCACGGGATTGCCGCTCAAGGCCTGGAAAGTGGTGGCGCCGACGAATTCGGCAGCGCGCGCGGTCAACGCCACGCGCACTTCGCAACCCGCGTCGCGCAGGCGACGCACCAGCTCGGCACTCTTGTAGGCAGCGATGCCCGCGCCAACGCCCAGCAGCACTCGCCGGGCCCGGAGAGGCAGGGCGGCCGGGGGCGACGAGGCAGGCGACGGAATCGCAGGTGGACGGGAGTCGGACATATCTCACCGATTATGGCATCGGCTTCGTACGCAGTCGGGCGGCGGGAGCCGATGCCGTCCCTGCGGACATGACAGCACAGTGCACCCCATGCACAGCGCGATCAACCAATGGCCGGTCCGGGAGCGCCCCCGCGAGCGACTGCTTGCGCAGGGCAGCGCCGCGCTCGCCGATGCCGAACTGCTTGCGATCCTGTTGCGTACCGGCATCCCTGGCATGGATGCCGTGGCGCTCGCGCGATCCCTGCTGGCGGAATTCGGTTCGGTCGGCGCTTTGCTGGCAACCACCCCGGAGCGCGCACTGAAGGCACGCGGGTTGGGCCAGGCGAAGTATTGCCAGCTCGCCGCAGCCGCCGAGCTGGCGCGGCGCGCGCTGCACGAAACACTGGTGCGTGACGGCGGCCTCGCCAGTCCCGACCAGGCCGCCGATTATCTCAAGTCGCGGCTGTCGCACCTGCCCCGCGAAGTCTTCGCCGTGATGTTCCTCGATACCCGGCATCGCGTCATCGCGTTCGAGGAAATGTTCTTTGGCACGCTCGACGGCGCCAGCGTGCACCCGCGCGAGGTCGTTCGGCGCGCGCTCGCGCACTCGGCCGCGGCGGTGATCGTCGCGCACAACCATCCCTCGGGCGTCGCGGAACCCAGCGCCGCCGACCGCCACCTGACGCGGCAGCTGTCGCAGGCCCTGGCACTCGTCGACGTGCGACTGCTCGACCACTTCATCGTGGGCGACGGGGCTCCGACGTCGCTGGCGCAGCTCGGCATGTTGTAGCCGCGCCGCCGGCCGGGACCCCCGGGCTATACCGCCCACGCCGGTGCGTGCCTATACTGCCAGCGCGTCGGCAGGGACGCGCGAGGACCCGATGATTCTCATAAGTGACACGGCCACGCGCTTTCCGCCGGACGCGACCGAGCGACGGATACCGGACGCCGACACCGCGCGTGTCCTGCTCGAGCAGGGCCGTCCCGACGTGCTCGACGTCATCCGTTCGCGCCGCGGCCTGTACCACGACGCCTACGGCGTCGACGCGGCCGCCCACCTGGAGCGAACCGAACGCGCCGTCGTGCTGGGTGTCGCCCGGCTGGCGATGCGCCACGGGACGCTGGGCCAGGATTTCCACGCGTACCACAACGAGGACCACGCACTCGAGATCCTGGACCGCCGGCTGGGCCAGGTGATCGACGCGCTGGGCGTGGAAGCACTGCCCGGTCGCGACTGGCTGGTGCTGTCGCTGTTCGCGACCTGTCACGACCTGCGGCAGCGCGAAAACCAGCAGTATTTCGACGGCATCGGCGCCAACGAGCTCGCCAGCATTGCCGAGACCCACCGCATCCTCGACGCAACCGGCTTCGAACGCGATCGCGACGCCGCGCTGTTCGCAGCGATCGAGATCATGATCGCAGGCAGCACCTTCGACCCGACGCCGCGCCCCGCCGACTCCTCGGTTTTCAACAGCGCCGACGCGGCGCGTGCCGGCGGTGCGCTTGCGCCCAAGCTCTCCGGGCTGCTGGAACGCCGCGAACCGGACTGGCACGAACATCCTGCGCTGGCGCATGCGCTCTATCTCGCGCAATTCGCCTCCGACCTCGACACCGCCAACGTCGGGGAAGATTTCCACTACCTGACGGAGAGCGCCGAACGCCTCGCCAGCGAACGCGAGATGCGCGCGGGACGCTCACTGGACTCAGCGGATTCAGGCCCGCCGGTGCTGGGATTCCTGACCACCGGCCAGGTCAAGTATTTCTTCGAGTTGCACCGCTTCTGTTCCGACCTCGGCACGCAGGTGTTCGCGCTCGGCAAGCGCGACAACGCGCCGCGCGTGCGCCGACTCGCGGAACAGCTGCAGCAGCAGTTCGGCGCGATGCCGACGGGAAGCTATACCGGCAACGCCGTGATCCAGGCCCAGCGCGAGTTCGTCGCCCAGCTCTGACGGCGCGACCGGCATCGATCGGATTGCAGCCACAAGACCCGCCGGCGGGCTCAAAAAAAAAGGCCGACGCAGGAGGGCATCGGCCTTGAGGTCCACATCACTTTGGAGAGTGCCGTTGACTCACAAGGCGGCTGATTGCGGCAGCGCGTCCTGTGCAATGCCTGGGACAGGCCTGGCGCCCTGAAGTTCCGCGTGTTTCAGCCACAGATGTTCACACCGGGGCCTCACCCCCCGCTGCTGGACGCGTCGCGCTTGTCGCGCGGCGGCAGGCCACCCGCGCCGTTGACCAGGAACCAGACGTTCTCGGCGATGTTGGTGGCATGGTCGCCGATGCGCTCGATGTTCTTGGCCATGAACAGCAGGTGCGCGCACGGCGTGATCGAACGCGCATCTTCCATCATGTAGGTCAGCAGTTCGCGAAACAGCCCTGAATACGCGATGTCCAGGTCGGCGTCGCGCGCACGCACCGCCTGTGCGCCCTCGGCATCGCTGTCGCGATAGGCGGTGAGCACGTCGCGAACCTGTTGCGCGGCCAATGCCCCAAGCGTGCGCAGGCCGCGAGTGTGCGGCAGCGCCGGTGCGCGATTCAGCACCAGCGAGCGCTTGGCCAGATTGGCGGCGTAGTCGCCGATGCGTTCGATGTCCGCGGCGATGCGCAGCGACGCCAGTATCTGGCGAAGGTCGCGCGCCATCGGACCGCGCAATGCCAGTTTCATGACGTCCTGGCTGACTTCCAGCTCCAGCGCGTCGATGGCCTCGTCGTTGGCGATGATGCGTTCGGCGAACGAGTCGTCGCGGCGCTCCACCACGTCGAGGGCTGCCTCGAGCTGGGAGACCGCCATCTCGCCCATGCGCAGGATTTCCTCGAGCAGCACGCGCTGTTCGTCGTCGTAACTCTTGACGATGTGGTCATGTGGCTGTGATGACATGGCATTTACCGCCCGTGATTCTGGAGTGGAAGTTTCAGCAGTCGAGTGCAGGCAAAGGATGCGCCAAAGTACGCGCACGTACCATCAGCCGAAGCGCCCGGTGATGTAGTCCTCGGTCTGCTGCTTCGCGGGGTTCGAGAAAATGGTTCCGGTGGTGCCGTGCTCCACCAGCTCACCGAGGTACATGAAGGCCGTGTAGTCCGACACGCGCGCGGCCTGCTGCATGTTGTGGGTGACGATGGCGATGGTGAAGTCGTGCTTGAGCTCCGCGATGAGCTGTTCGATCTTGCCGGTGGCGATCGGGTCCAGCGCCGATGTCGGTTCGTCGAGCAGGATCACGTCCGGCTTGAGCGCGATGGCGCGAGCGATGCACAGGCGCTGCTGCTGCCCGCCCGAGAGGCCGAGGCCGTTCTGCCGCAGCTTGTCCTTGACCTCGCCCCAGAGCGCCGCCTGCGTCAGCGCCTCTTCCACGCGCACCGCCATTTCCGCCTTCGAGAGGCGCTCATGGTGCGCGATGCCGTACGCGACATTGTCGTAGATCGACATCGGGAGCGGCACCGGCTTCTGGAAGACCATGCCGACCTTGCTGCGCAGGCGGTTGAGCGGATATTTCGCATCCAGCACGTTCTGCCCGTCCAGCAGCACTTCGCCGTGGGCGACCTGCTTCGGATAGATCGAGTAGATGCGGTTGAAGACGCGCAGCAGCGTCGACTTGCCGCAGCCGGACGGACCGATCAGCGCCGTGACGCGTTTTTCGGGGATATCGAGATTGATGGACTTCAGCGCCTCGAAATTCCCGTAATGGAAGCCGAGTCCGCGCGCCGACATCTTGCTCGGAAGCGAATCGACGGGCGGCGTGCCCTGCTGGCGGGCGACGGGAGCGATGGTGGCGCGTGTGTCGTTCATGGCGTTCGACTAATGGGATCCGGGTTTCTTGCGCAACAGCACGAGGCGGGCGACGACGGCGAGCACCAGCACGAACAGCGTCATCACGAAGGCGCCCGCCCAGCCTAGCGACTGCCAGGACTCGTACGGGCTGAGTGCGTACTGGAAAATGACCACCGGGACATTGGCCATCGGCTGCAGGATGTCCGTGTTCCAGTACTGGTTGTTGAGCGCGGTGAACAGCAACGGCGCCGTCTCGCCCGAGATGCGCGCGAGCGCGAGCAGCACGCCGGTCAGGATCCCGGAGAGCGCCCCGCGATACACGACCTGCACCGTGACCTTCCACTGCGGTACGCCGAGCGACAGCGCGGCCTCGCGCATCTGCGACGGCACCAGTCGCAGCATCTCGTCGGTGGTGCGCACCACGACGGGCAGCACGATGAAGCCGAGCGCGATGGCGCCCGCGAGCGCCGAGAAGTGGCCCATCTGCGACACCACCACCGTGTACACGAACAGCCCGAGCACGATGGATGGCGCGGACAACAGGATGTCGTTGACGAAACGGATCACGGTGCCGATCTTGCGAAAGTTCGCGTACTCGGCGAGGTAGGTGCCGGCGGCGACGCCGATCGGCGTGCCCATCGCGATCGCGAGCAGGCACATGACGAAGCTGCCGAAGAACGCGTTGAGCATGCCGCCGGTGTCACCGGGCGGCGGCGTCATCTGCGTGAATAGTGCGAGGTTGAGGTTGTCGATGCCATAGCTGACCGTGGTCCAGAGGATCCACGCGAGCCAGAACAGGCCGAACACGGTCGCCGCGAGGGACAGCACCATCGCCGCGGCGTTCTTGAGCTTGCGGCGCCGGTAGAGGCGATCGGCGACGGCAGACATCAGGTGCCTTCCCGGCGCTTGAGCTGCATCAGCATGAATTTGGCGATCGACAGCACCACGAAGGTGACGATGAACAGCGTGAAGCCGAGCGCGATCAGCGACGACAGGTAGAGCGGCGAATCGGCCTCGCTGAATTCGTTGGCGATGGCGGCCGCGATCGAGTTGCCGGGCATCAGCAACGAAGTGCTCAGCTCATGCGCGTTGCCGAGCACAAACGTCACCGCCATCGTCTCGCCCAGTGCGCGCCCGAGGCCGAGGAAGATGCCGCCAATGACCGCCGAACGCGTGTAAGGCAGCACGACATCCCACGCAACCTCGAAAGTGGTGGAGCCGAGCGCGTAGGCGGACTCCTTGAGGGGCGTCGGCACCGTCAGGAACACCTCGCGCATCACCGACGAGATGAAGGGGATAACCATGATGCCGAGCACGAGGCCGGCGGTCAGCATGCCGAGTCCGAGCGGTGGTCCCGAGAACAGCGCGCCGACCAGCGGCCACTGGCCCATGTTCGCGTCCACCCACGGATACACGTGTTCCGCGAGGAAGGGCGCGAGCACGAACAGGCCCCACATGCCGTAGATGATCGAGGGAATGCCCGCGAGCAGTTCGACCGCGGCACCCACCGGCGTGCGCAACCACGCCGGTGCGACTTCGGTGAGATAGAGCGCGATGCCAAAGCTGACCGGCACCGCGATTAGCATCGCGATGGTGGCGGAGACGAGCGTGCCCACGATCGGCACGAACGCACCGAACTTGCGCTGCACCGGGTCCCAGTCGCTCGAGGTGAAGAACTCCCAGCCGAAGGTCTGGAATGCCTCGCGCCCACCCCACAGCATCGACAGCGCGGCGGCCGTCAGCGACAGCAGCACGAACATGGCCGCGGCGGCGACGGCCCAACGGAACAGGCGATCCGCGCGGGCGTCGCGCAGATCGCCTGAGTCGTGCGGAACCGGCACGGTGCCGGGACGCAAGGTCGGTGCGTTCGTGTTCATGCGTCCTGGTGCTTCAGCGCGTGGTGGTCGTCGACAGCAAACGCGCGACTAGAACTTCATGTTCGCCGTCCAGTACGCCTCGACCTGTTCGACCAGCGCGTCCGGAAGTGGCACGTAATCCAGCGCCTTCGCCTGCGCGTCGCCGTTGGCATAGACCCAGCGGAAGAAGTCGCGCGCATCCCTGGCGCTGGCAGCTTTCTTCGGCTGCTTGTACATGAGGATGAAGTTGGTCGCGGTGATGGGCCAGGAATTGGCACCCGGCGCGTTGGTCATCACCAGGTAGAAATCCTTGGAATTCGCCCAGTCGGCGCTGGCGGCGGCGGCGGCAAACGTCTCGGCGCTTGGCGCGACGTACTTGCCGGCGGCGTTCTTTAGCCGCGCGAACGCCATCTTGTTCTGCAGCGCGTAGGACAGCTCGACGTAGCCGATCGCACCCTTTAGCTGTTTGACATACGAGGCCACGCCCTCGTTGCCTTTGCCGCCGACGGTGGTTCCGGCCCAATCGACGGTGGTGCCTTCACCGATGCCGGCCTTCCAGGACGGGCTGACCTTGGACAGGTAATTGGTGAAATTGAAGGTGGTGCCCGAACCGTCGGAACGACGCACCACGTGGATCTTGTCGGCCGGCAAGCTGACGCCCGGGTTGAGCGCTGCTATCGCCGCATCGTTCCAGGTCGTGACCTTGCCCATGTAGATATCGGCCAGCAGTGCGCCGGTCAGGCGCAGCTTGCCAGCCTCAAGGCCGGGCAGGTTGATGACCGGAACCACGCCGCCAATCGTCGAAGGAAACTGCACCAGGCTGTCCTGCGCAAGTTCTTCTGGCGGTAAGGGTTTATCGGAAGAACCGAAATCCACCGTGCCGGCCTTGATCTGGGCGATACCGCCGCCCGAGCCGATCGACTGGTAGTTGACCTTGTTGCCAGTGGCAGCCGCATAGTCGGCGGACCATTTTGACATCAGCGGATACACGAAGCTCGCGCCTGCGCCGGTGATCTGTGCGGCGACCTTGTCACCGGCTTCGGCGGCACCGGTGTTGTTGCCGGGGGCAGGTGCGGACTCGTTCTTGCAGGCGGTCAGGCCGGCCAGCAGGCACAGGCTGAGGGCGGCGATGCGGGGAAG
>JBKJSW010000400.1:0-7960 GCA_046595765.1 Ahniellaceae bacterium | reverse complement strand
CTGACCGCCCGCGTCCTGCCCGGAACGCGCCGCCAACGTCACCTATACTCTCGCGCCGTTCGATTGTCTGCCCCTGATGTCACGTCTCCTGCGTTTGTTGCGCTGGCTCGTCGGCCTGGCCCTGCTCGGAGCCCTGGCCGGCGTCGCCGCGATCGGCATCGCCTACTGGCTGATCTCTCCCAAGCTGCCTTCGGCGGAGCAGATCCGGGATCTCAAGCTGCAGGTTCCGCTCAAGGTCTACAGCGCGGACGGCAAACTGATGGCCATCTTTGGCGAGGCCCTGCGCACACCGGTCGACATCCAGCTCATTCCCAAGCCTCTCCAACAGGCCTTCCTCGCAATCGAGGACGCCCGCTTCTACGAGCATCCCGGTTTCGACATGGTCGGCATCTCGCGCGCCGCCTGGCTGCTTGCCACCACCAAGGACAAGCGCGTACCAGGCGGCAGCACCATCACCCAGCAGGTCGCGAAGAACTTTTTCCTGAGTTCGGAGTACTCGGTCAGCCGCAAGCTCGCCGAGATCTTCCTCGCGATCCGCATGGAGCGCGAGCTGACCAAGGACGAGATCTTCGAGCTCTACCTCAACAAGATCTTTTTCGGGTATCGCGCCTACGGCGTGGTGGCCGCAGCCGATTTCTACTACGGCAAGGCCCTGAAGGACCTGACGCTCCCCGAAGTCGCGATGCTGGCGGCGGTGCCCAAGTTCCCTTCCAGCGGCAATCCGCTCAACAACCCGGCGCGCGCCCTGCAACGCCGCGATTACGTGCTGCTGCGGATGCGCGACGAGGGTTTCATTACGCCTTCCGCTTACCGCGACGCGGTGGCGACCCCGGACCGTGCAGCGCCGCACGAGCCCAAGCTCGAGATGAACGCGCCGTACCTGGCGGAGATGGTGCGCCAGGAAGCCATCGCGCGCCTCGGCGGTGAAGCGCTGACCGCAGGCTACTCGGTCACGACGACCGTCTCTTCGGACCTGCAACAGGCCGCGGAGTTTGCAGTGCGCTCGGGTCTTGAGGACTACGACCGTCGCCACGGCTATCGCGGACCGGAAGCGCACGTAGAACTGAGCGCGGACAGCGGCCCGGATGAATGGCGCGAGATATTCGAGGAACACGAGGCTGTGGCGGGACAGTTCCCGGCCCTCGTGGTCGCGGTCGACTCGCGCAGCGCGCAGCTCGTGCTGGCCGACGGCACCGAACAGACGCTTCCGTTCTCCGCAGTCGCCTGGGCGCGTCCCTACCGCAAGGCGAACGCCCGCGGCGCAGCTCCTTCCTCGGTGACCCAGGTACTAAAGCGAGGCGACGTGGTGCGCGTCCAGCGCGGGCCCGACGGAGCATGGCGGCTCGCGCAGATTCCCGCCGCGCAGTCTGCCCTGGTCGCGATCGACCCCGACGACGGGGCGATGCGGGCGCTCGTTGGCGGATATCACTTCCGCTTGTCCAAATTCAATCGCGCGGTGCAGAGCAACCGGCACCCGGGCTCGGGCTTCAAGCCTTTCATCTATTCAGCGGCGCTCGAACGCGGCTTCACGCCTGCCAGCATCGTCAATGACGCGCCGGTGGAATTTCCGGATCCTTCCAAACCGGGCGGCGTCTGGCGCCCTCAGAACAGCGACGGAAAATTCCTCGGACCCATGAAGTTGCGATTGGCGCTTGCGCGGTCGCGCAACCTCGTGTCGGTGCGGCTCCTCGACACGATCGGCGTCGGCTATGCACGCGAATACATCACGCGGTTCGGCTTTCCACTGGCCGCGCTGCCGGAAAACCTTTCGCTCGCGCTCGGCACTGCCAGTGCGGCGCCACTGGCGATGGCACGCGGCTATGCGGTGTTCGCGAACGGCGGGTACCGCGTCGAGCCCTACGTCGTCGCGCGCGTGGTCGATGGGGACGGCAAGGTGGTCTACGTCGCCAATCCGCCACGCGTGTGCCGCGGCTGCCCGCAACGGATCGCGGAAGGCGACAAGCTCCCCGGCACGGGGGACGCACAGGATCTGTCGGTGCTGCTCGGCGATGCTCCGCCACCGCCACCACCCACGCCCGACGCCGTGGCGGCGGCCAGCGCGGGGCCGAATCTTGCAACGCGTGTGATCGATGCGCGCAACGCGTTCATGATCACCTCGATGATGCGCGACGTGATCAAGCGCGGTACCGGCCAGGGCGCTAAGGTGCTGAAGCGCGAAGACCTGTCGGGCAAGACCGGGACCACCAACGAGCATCGCGACGGCTGGTTTTCCGGCTTCAACGACCGGATGGTCGCGGTGGCATGGATGGGCTTCGACGATTTCACGCCGCTCGGACGCGGTGAGTTCGCGGCAGGCGTGGCGCTACCGGTGTGGGTCGCCTTCATGCGCGTGGCGCTGGCCGACATGCCGGAACATCCGCTCGAACCGCCGCCCGGCATGACCGCGGTGCGCGTCACCGACGGCGCCGGCGTGCCGACCGCAGACGGGGGAGTCGTGGAGTATTTCCGCAACGAGGACTTGAGCCGCCTCGCCAATGCCCGTTCGGCCGACACCGCCGCGCAGGATTCCGAACAGGGCTACGACCTGTTTTGACCAGGCCGCGCGGTCTGCATCGGGATCGATCGTCGGCGCGATCGCGCCAGGCGATCGCGGACGAAGCCGCGCGCGTGCTCGAACACCAGGGAACACGCGACTACGCGCTGGCGCGGCGCAAGGCCGGAGCCCGCTTCGGCGTCACCGACGATCGCCTGCTCCCCGCCAATGACGAGATCGATGCGGCGCTGCGGGTAAGGCAGGGCCTGTTCGCCACCACGACGCAACCCGACGCCCTGCGCCTGCACCGGGAAGCAGCGCGCGACGCCATGGATTTCCTGTCGGGCTTCGAGCCCAGGCTTGTCGGCGCGGCACTGGATGGCAGCGCGGATGCCCATTCGCCCGTGTGCCTGCATTTGTTTGAGGACGATGTGCTGCCGCTGATCGAGCGGCTCAAGGAGGGCGGCGTCGAGTTCGAGCAACGCGAGCGGCGCGTGCGCTACGCAGGCGGCTTCGAAACGTCGGTGCCCCTGTTCCAGTTCGACGCCGGCGCCGTGCGTTTCGAAGTGATGCTGTTCGCGCGCGACGGCTTGCGCGAAGCGCCGCTCGATCGGATCCACCAGCGGCCGCAACGGCGCGCCAGTCGCGCCGAAGTGCTGCTGCTCCTGTAGAGCCGAGCTTGCTCGGGTGCGGCGGGACAGTTCGCGCCACTGGCGCAAACCGCCGAGCTGACGCACATGAATGTGCGGGCCGGATGCCAAGCCGCAGGGATGCTTGCTTGCCGTGAAACCACACGGTCGCGCCAACGGAGCAAGCTCCGCTCTACGGGAGAAAATGGCGCAGCTAGTCGCGGTTGTCGCGCGCCTTGTAGTCGCGCGGCGGGGACCCCGTGTAGATCTGCCGCGGGCGGCCGATACGGGTTTCCGCATCCTCGTGCTGCTCGAGCCAATGCGCCACCCATCCGGCGGTGCGCGCGATCGCGAACATCACCGTGAACATCTCGGTCGGGATCTTCAGCGCCTTGTAGATCAGGCCCGAGTAGAAATCGACGTTCGGATAGAGCTTGCGGCTCACGAAGTAGTCGTCCTTCAGCGCGGCTTCCTCGAGGCGCAGTGCGACTTCGAGCAACGGATCGTCGACGTTGAGTTCCCCGAGCACCTTGTGGGTCATCTCGCGGATGATGGTCGCGCGCGGATCGAAGTTCTTGTAGACGCGATGGCCGAAGCCCATGAGGCGGAAGCCGGAATCCTTGTCTTTCGCCCGTTCGATGGCACGCCCGACCTGGTCCGGCTTGCCGATTTCCTCGAGCATCTCGAGCACCGCCTCGTTCGCACCGCCGTGCGCCGGACCCCACAACGCGGCGATGCCCGCCGACACACATGCATACGGGTTGGCTCCGGTGGAACCGACCAGACGCACGGTCGAGGTCGACGCATTCTGCTCGTGGTCGGCGTGCAGGATGAAGAGCAGGTCCAGCGCGCGCGCGGCGACCGGCGAGAGCTGCAACGGCTCGCTGGGTACCTCGAACATCATGTGCAGGAAGCGGTCGCAGTATTCGAGGTTGTTACGCGGATAGCGCATCGGCCAGCCAATCGAATAGCGATAGCAGGCGGCGGCGATGGTCGGCATCTTGGCGATCAGGCGGATCGCGGCAAGCCGCCGCTGTGCCACGTCACGCAGGTCGAGGGCATCGTGGTAGAAACTTGCCAGCGAGCCGATCACGCCGCAGAGCATCGCCATTGGATGGGCGTCGTGGCGGAATCCCTGCAGGAAGCTCTTGAGGGCCTCATGCATCATCGAGTGGTGCGTGACTTCGTGCTCGAACGCGCCGTACTGCGCGGTCGTCGGCAGTTCGCCATTGATCAGGAGGTAGGCGACCTCGAGGAAATTCGAATGCTGGGCAAGTTGCTCGATCGGGTAGCCGCGGTAGAGCAGCACACCGGCATCGCCGTCGATGTAGGTAATCGCACTGCGGCAGCTTGCCGTCGAACCGAATCCCGGGTCATAGGTGAATTTTCCGGTGTCGCGGTACAGCTTGGCGATGTCGATGACCTGCGGCCCGACGGACCCCGCGAGCACGGGCAGCTCGACGCTCTTGTCGGTATTCGGATCGTTCAGCGTTACGGGTTTGATCGACACGGAGGTCACCTCGCGATGCGGAGACTCGGCCCCATCGCGGGTTCGGCTGGAACCGGCGCGATGCTCGTGGAAAACGAGCGCGCGAGTATGCCATAGCGGTTCAGTTTTCCGCGTCGCATGGGTCCAACGTCCAGAGTCCAGCCGCTCTCGGGCACCGACAGGGGCCTGCAACAAAAACGCCGCGCCTGGGCGCGGCGTTTCGGGCCAGAGGCGCCGTGGCGCCCCGCGACTCAGGCTGCCGGAGCAGCCGGGTCGGTCTTCTGCGCGTACCGGCGGCGGAACTTGTCGACGCGTCCACCCGCATCCACCATCTTGTGCTTGCCGGTGTAGAACGGATGCGACTGGCTGGAAACTTCCACCTTGATCAGGGGATATTCCTTGCCGTCTTCCCACTTGATCTTGTCCTTGCTGCTCATGGTCGAGCGGGTCAGGAAGGAAAAGTCACTGGAGACGTCCTGGAAAACGACGTCGCGGTAGTTGGGATGGGTGTCGGCTTTCATGCGGAAACTCCGGCGCAAATCGGTGCGGAAAAGCGGGCAAGCATAACAAGGCCCCACGATCCCGGCAACCCGGCGATCAGTCTTGCCGACCGAGGCGGAGCGCGGAGCGCAGCAGTCCGCGCCAGCGTCGGCGCTCGTATTCCATGAGGATCCGGCAATTCGTGGCGTGCGGTCCGCGCCGGTCCCAGTCGACCAGCGTCGCCCCACGCGTGAGTTCCCCGTCGAGGCAGACGCGGACGGGGCGTTCGGAGCTGGCCTCGATGCCGTCCGGCTCGAGCGCAACCGCCATGGCCAGCGCGTCTGCGGCATGCCATCGATCGCCGCGTCGCTCCTGCATGAAGCGACGGGTGGCGGCCGAGATGGTGCGATACGTGTCGGCGATCGCTCCACCTTCCGCAAGCCAGTCCTCGAATTCCGTCGCGTCGAGTCCGTGGCGCAACGTGGCTTCCCAGTCGACAAGCTCGATTTGCGGGAACGCATCGAATACGACGTGTGCGGCTTCGGGATCGAATCCGATGTTGAACTCCGCGGCGAGCCGGTCGGTGTTGCCGCGGCCGGTCACCGCTCCGCCCATGACGACCAGCCGCCGCACGCGCCGCGGCAGGACGGGATCCAGGTGAACGGCCAGGGCAAGGTTGGTCAGGGGGCCGAGCATGACGAGTTCGAGTTTCCCGTCGAGACGCCGCGCGAAGTCGCAGATCGCCTGCGCGGCATGCCCGGCCGCCAGCCCATCCTGCGAGCGCGACAGGCCCGCATCGCCGAAGCCGTCGCGGCCGTGCACGAAGGCGGCGTCGTCTGCGTGACGTACCAGCGGTCGCGCGCTGCCGGCGAAAACCGGCACGTCTTCTCGACCCACCCACTCGAGCAGTCGCAGCGCGTTCGCGGTCGTGTGTTCCAGACCGACGTTGCCGGCGCCGATGGTCAGCGCCACCACGTCGACGGCGTCGTGTGCGAAAGCCATCAGCAGCGCCAGCGCATCGTCCACGCCCGGATCGGTATCGATCAGCAAGGGTCGCTTCATGTCGTCTCCAATCAATCCAGCGTTCGGTCAGCGCGGCTCACGCGTCGGCGAAGCGCGCGGCCGCGCCCACCCACCGACGTACCAGTGGTTCGACGCGCTCCGGCGAGTCGCGCTCGATACGCTCGGCCCAGGCCTGCACCTCCGGCAGGAGTTCGGCATCGCGCACGAGGTCGGCCGCGCGGAAAATCGCAAGGCCAGTCTGGCGCACGCCCATGAGCTCGCCCGGACCGCGCAGTTCGAGATCCTTGTCGGCGATACGGAAACCGTCGGTGGACTCGCGCAGGATCGCCAGGCGCTCGCGCGCGATGGCACCGAGCGGCGCGCGGTAGATGAGTACGCAACTCGACTCGGCCGTGCCGCGCCCGATGCGTCCGCGCAACTGGTGGAGTTGCGCCAGGCCGAGCCGCTCCGCGTTGTCGATCACCATGAGGCTCGCGTTGGCGACATCGACGCCGACTTCGATGACCGTGGTCGCCACCAGCAGGCCGATGCGATTGCCCTGGAAAGCGGCCATGATCGCCTGCTTGTCGGCCGCCCGCATCCGCCCGTGCAGCAGCCCGACGGCGATGCCCGGCAACGCTTCCGACAGTTCCGCGTGCACCGTGGATGCTGCCTGTGCCTCCAGCAGCTCGGATTCCTCGACCAGGGTGCAAACCCAGTAGGCCTGGCGGCCTCCCGCGCATGCGTCGCGAATTCGCTCGATGACTTCGGCGCGTCGACTGTCGCCGACGACGGCCGTGGTAATGGGCGTACGGCCCGGCGGCAACTCGTCTATCACCGACACGTCGAGGTCGGCGTACGCATGCATGGCCAGCGTGCGCGGGATCGGCGTGGCGGTCATCACCAGCTGGTGCGGGGCACCGTGGTCCGCAGCGCCCTTGTCGCGCAGCGCCATGCGCTGATGTACGCCGAAACGATGCTGTTCGTCGATCAGCACCAGCGCGAGTCGCGCGAAGTTCACGCCGGTCTGCATCAGAGCCTGCGTGCCGATGAGGATGTCGCCATCGCCGGCAGCCGCTGCAAGGGCCTCGACCCGTGCCCGTCCCTTGACCTTGCCTGCAAGCCACACGATCCGCACGCCGAGCGGTGCCAGCCAGTGCTCGAAGTTGCGCAAGTGCTGCTCGGCGAGCAGCTCGGTGGGCGCCATCAGCGCGACCTGTCGGCCGGCGTCCACTACGGCCAGCGCAGCGCAGGCGGCGACGATGGTCTTGCCGGAGCCGACATCGCCCTGCAGCAACCGCAGCATCGGAATGCCGCTTTCGAGGTCGCGATCGATGTCGGTCAGCACGCGCTGTTGCGCCCCGGTCAGGGCAAATGGCAGCGCGGCGAGCAGACGCGCGCGACGTGCACCCGGGATGGCGACCAAGGGAGCGCGACGCGACCGCAGGAAGGCACGTTGTCGCCGCAGGCTGAGCTGATGCGCGAGCAGTTCCTCGAATGCCAGGCGCCGCTGTGCGGGGTGAGTGCCTGCGAGCAGCGCGGACAGGTCGACATCGACGGGTGGGCGGTGCAGCAGGCGCAACGCCTGGGCCGTGCTCAGTGCACCGAGTCGATGCGCGAGCGCGGGTGGCAGCAAGTCCAAGGCCGGGTCATCGGGTAAGAGCGCGAGCGAGCCTTCCACGAGCTTCGCGAGCCGCGCGGGGGCCACGCCTTCCGTCAGCGGATACACGGGTGTCAGACGTTCGGCGACCGGCGTGGCCGCATCGACACGCTGGTAGCGCGGATGCACCATCTCGAACGCATCGCGCGAGCGACGGACGTCCCCGAAGCACCGCAGCCGCGTGCCAACCGCGAGCGTCTCCGCCT
>JBKJSW010000043.1:0-4415 GCA_046595765.1 Ahniellaceae bacterium | reverse complement strand
AGCGCGCATCGAGTCGATGGTGCTGATCGGTGCCTCGCCCTATTACTCGGACGAGACCCGGGCGGTCCTGCGTGATTTCTCGATCGAGACCGCGCCACCGGATGTCTTGCGGGACTTCAGGAACTGCGCAACGCGCGGCGAACCGCAGGTGCGTGAACTCGTCGCGCAGTTCAACGCTTTCCACAAGAGCTACGACGACATGAATTTCACCGAGCCCTACCTGTCGACCATCACTGCACGTACGCTCATCGTGCACGGTGATCGGGACTTCTTCTTCCCCGTCGAGATCCCGGTTAGCGTCTACCGCGCGATACCCGACGCCTCGCTGTGGATCATCCCGGGTGGTAGCCACGTGCCGATCTACGACCCTGCGGTGCCTTTTACGGCGACGGCGCTCGAGTTCTTGGATCGCATTGAGAAGGAGTAGCAGCCTCTGGTAGATCGATCAGAACGCGCCGCCATCATGAGATGGGAAGCAACCGACCCGGCATCCGGAGTGAAAACTCGCGCATCAGTGTTCGACGTCATCCAGAAAGTAGATGGCATCAGGCGTCAACTCGTCCCAACACTTCAACGTCAGCACGAATCCAAGCCGGTTGACCACATGGATTCCCGGCAGCGCGTACCAGTTCCCATCGTCGCCGCTGCAGGTTTCAACCACGGTCCAGACGCTGTTGATTGGCAGGCCGACGATCTCATCGTGCCCCAGAAGATCACCGCTGCCGGAAACCTGCACACCCCACACCGACTCGAAGTCTGCTTCGCTTATCAGCCCGCTTGAAGAATCCACTGCCATCTCCTACAAGACCGCAGCGAGATAGTTTACTGCGTCGCTAAGCCGGGTCAGAGTCGAGCCCTATCGCCAAGCAGCCCCGGCGCCAAAGCAGTGGGAAGAGTCGACTCTGACCCGGCCTTTCCGGAGACGGTGGCGTCGAGCGTATGCGTTGGGACGCTCATTCGGCTAGCCTGGAATTGCTCCCGTCGCGTACCAAGCAAGGAATCTTGTGAGCCGAGTCGAAGACGCGCCTCTCCCCGTATCGATTCGTCGCTGGTGGTACGCCGACACGATCGCGGGGTTTCTGCGGAGCTCTGACGAACAAGTCGTGGGCGCGCTTAGCTTGGGCTCGACGTTCGATGTGACCGAGGAACAGATCCGGGCGTGGAAGACTCAGATCAGCGTCCTGCGACAAGCCCTCGCCGGCTATTCCGGGAAGGTGTACTTCGAATACACCGTCCCTCGCTTGGGCGGACGCATAGACGTGCTGGCGCTGATCGATGGCGTCTTGTTCGTGGTCGGGTTCTACCCCGTTTCCACGGACTGTTTGATTAAGGCTTGAAACTTGCGGTCATGTCGGGCAACTCTACGACGCATTCGCGGGTTGTGGAATCGCTCCAGATAGTCGAACAGATCTGCCCGCGCCTCGTCCCGGGTCCGGTAGTGGGTGCGGTGAACGCGCTCCCGTTTGAGCACCCCGAAGAATCCCTCGCAGGCCGCGTTGTCGCCGCAGTGGCCGACCGCGCTCATGCTGCAGACCAACGCGTTGCCACCCAAGAACTTCTGGTACGTGCCGCTGATGAACTGGCCGCCGCGATCCGAATGCAGGATCACTTCGTTCTCGCCTTCCCGTTGCCACACTGCCATCTGCACGGCCCGCACGACCATGTGCCGGTCCTGGCGGTGGTGCATCGACCAACCCATCACCAACTTGCTGTACAGATCCAGCACCACGCACAAGTACAGCTTGCCCTCGATCGTGAGGATCTCGGTGATGTCCGTGACCCACTTGGTCTCAGGTTCGAAGGCATCGAAGTCGCGCTCGAGCAGGTTCTCGACACCAACCGGACGACTGCCAGGCTTCTGGCCAAACCGGCGCCTCCTGCGCCGCGGCCAGCCCTGGAGCCCGTTCGCTGCCATCAACCGGGCCACTCGATTGAGGCTGGCGCTTTCGCCCTCGTCGCCCAGGTCTTCGTGCATGCGCGGCGCGCCGAGAATGCCCTTGCTGTCCTCGTGGATCTCCCGGATGCGCACCAGCAGACGCGCATTGTCCTGCGCCCGCAGTCCCGGTTTGCGGCCGGCGTAGGCGTAGAAGCCACTCGTCGAGACTTCCAGGCATCGGCACATCAATGCCACGGGGTAATCGCTGCGGCAGCGTTCAATCACTTTGTACCGTTCGGTGATTGCTTCGCGAAGTACGCTGCCGCGTCTCTTAAAAAATCTCTCTCCTTGGTCACCCGGGTCAACTCGCGCTTGATGCGGGCGAGCTCCTCATCGCGTGGCGTTCCGCCGCCAGGGAAGGCCTTGGTACCGCCCGCCTCCGACTCGCGGACCCAGCGGGTCAGCAGCGCCGGTGTGACACCGACCTCGAGGGCGATCTTGCGGCAACTGGAATTGGAACGGCGGGCCAACTCGACCAACTCGTGCTTGTACTCGGGGCTGTAACGCTTGCGCTTGGACATGGACACTCCTTTGACCCAGTATGGGTCTTAGTGGAAGTGTCCGCAGAATCGGGGTAGAACCCCCCTCCCGGAAACGTGGGCTAAGACGACCGGGGCAAGCAGCATCAGAAGAAGACCAGGCACATCAGACAACCCAACCTCGCCGAGCAGTGCCAGAGTCAAAAATAGGCCGATGCCGAAGAGGGATAACAACAGAATAAGGAACGCGACGCACCTGACCGCGACACCGACCTGCTGAATCTCGTCCTTGCGCGGCTGTTTGAACATCATTGCCTAACGCCGTGTTAAGCCGCCGCCGCGCGAGCAGCGACAGGAAACAGATGAGGAGATTTCGGCGGTCGGCTTGAACACATAGTTGGACGGCGCTCTCACCAAGGGTTGGCCGGCGGATTAGCAATTCGCTCGGCCTTCGCTTCGGAAATAATCTCTTCCAGCAGACGCTTGGTCGAAGCATCCACGTTCTCAAGTGCAGCCTCGCACGCCGCCAAGACCTTTTCGTGCTGGTAGGCATTGCTAGCGAGGGACCAACGCGCAGCGCCACCAATGATCAATCGGTCCGGATCACCCCGCACTTCCACTAATGGCAACGCAGAAATCACTTCATCTACGTAGCGAGTCTCTCCCGTGGCCATAAATGCGGCCCACGAATCGTCCAACGTGCTCGCGCTGGGCTCGGCCTCCCCATCTTCGGGCTCAAACTCCCCGACGACACGAGCACACTCCGCGCTGCCGCATCGCCGTAGTGCTTCGCGAGCGAACGCGCTCACTTCTTCGGAAAGGCTCTGTACGGAAGTCTCCAGTTCCCGTACCACTGGGTCGTTGGCCTCAAGAACCTTGGCATAGAAGGTCCGCAGCCCGCCGCGGCTTGCTTCATCGGCGAGCGAGCGCTTCTTACCCTCGCGCATGGCCGCATCGAGCACAGGCAGCGACCTGACAGTTAGCTCGGGCTGTGGCTTGAGGTAGTAGTAGGTTAGCCAGCGCTGCAGCTCATCAGTTGAAGCGAAGGGTGAGCCAGAGCTTGCAGCGCCGCTGAAGAGCAGCGCAAGGGCAATCGACCATTCGCGGATGTACATAGTCGCCGTCCAACGCCTGAGTTGAGCGGCGCGCGGAACGCGCGTCCGCTCGAACGAATTGTTGGGCTGCATCATGCCGTGCGCGACTTGCCCGCGAGCAGAACTCCGCAATGCGGACAGTGCTTTATAGCGGAGTTCGCCCCGCCAATTGCGAGGCTGGTGATGGCTGCACGAGCGAACCGAAATTTGCATGAAGGGCACCGAAGCAAAACCCACGACGCGACGACCGACACCGTCAAGAATACAAGTGTGCCGAGCACCACGAGCAACCACCAGTAAGCGATGCACCAAGCCGCGAATGCGCTTGGGGGACTTGCAGAGGTCACAGCAATTGTCCAAGCGATTCCGCCCGGAACTAGCGGGAGGAACTGCATCAGCAAGAGCAGCCTCGCCTTTTTCTGCAACTCAAGAAGGCCTGTCAAATGCAGCCCAACGCCGTGTTAAGCCGCCGCCGCGCGAGCAGCGACAGGAAAAACGTGAAGAGATTTCGGCGGTCGGCTTGAACACATAGTTAGACCGCAACTTCATGGCAGCCGCTTCGGAACGACCGCTGGCACTATTGACATTGGCCCGAGTGGAACCCCGCGTTCTGCGCCGACCCTTCGCCGACGAACAATCTCCTCCCGGTGCGCCGAGAGAAGCTCCAGAGTTAAGTCTCGCAGAAGCTCTTCGGGCTGCCGGAGACTTGTTCCCGAGAAATCAGGCGCACTTTTTAGAGAGCGACGGAGCCAGCGCGGGGCAGTTTCACCCGACACCGCCCAGTCGTCGCACAGCCAGCGGCTGGCCTTCTGCTTTGCGGGAGAAAGCAGATGCAAGTTCTGCGACAGGAACTGGAGCTTTACTTCGAGACTTGGCATTGCGGTCTAACGCCGTGTTAAGCCGCCG
>JBKJSW010000029.1:0-5064 GCA_046595765.1 Ahniellaceae bacterium | reverse complement strand
CAGCGACCTCCGCCGCTACCAGCAGAAGCTGCCGGTGACCGCGGCTTCGGGCAACCGCGCGTATCGTGCGCGGCGTTTCATCGCGCGGCACAAGTGGGGCATGGCGGCGACGGTGCTGATCTTCGGCGCGCTGGTTGGCGGCCTGGTGTTCTCGGTGGCGCAATACCGCGACGCGGCGGAACAGCGCACGCGCGCCGAGGCGCACCTGGCGGCCTCGCGCGAATTCACGCATGGCCTCATCTACGACATCTACGACGCGGTCGCGCACATGCCGGGTTCGCTGGAGGTACGCCGGCAATTGATCGAACGCTCTCTCAAGCACCTCGACCGCGTGGCGAGCGTCGATAGCCGCGAGCCCGGCGTGCTGCTCGATCTGGCCGAGGCCTATCGGCGCACCGGCGACGTGCAGGGCAATCCGAACTTCGCCAACCTGGGTGACATCAAGGGATCACTCGACAGCTACGCCGCGGCCGCGACAGCGCTCGACAAGGCCGCTGAGCTCGGCGCCGACCAGGCAACGCTGTCGAAGCAACGCGCGCTGCTCAGCCTCCACCATGCGCACGTGCTGTTCTGGACCAGCGACCAGGCGGCGGCCGACCAGGCCTATACCAACGCGCTCACGCTGCTCGCGGGACTGCGCCAGTCCAGCGATTCGCTGGAGCTCAAGCTGGCCGAGGTCGAGGCGCGGCTCGGCGTGGGTGACAGCGCGTTCTGGCAGGACAAGCTCGACGTCGCGCTCAAGCAGTACGACGTCGCCTGCATTCCCCTGCTGGGTGAAGCCGAGACGGGACCGCAGGGTGCGCAGGTCGCGCTCAGCCGCGCCAAGTGCCTGTTGCGCCGTGGCGACGCACTGGCCTGGCTCGGCAAGCCGGTCGATTCTCTACGCGACCTCACGGCCGCGCGCACGGTACTCGATCGACTGATCGCGGCCGAGGCGCCGCGCTACGAGTACCTGCAGACGCGACTGTCGATCCTGATCAAGCTTGGCGAACACCACGTCGAGGCCAAGGACTTCGCGGCGGCGCAGGCCATCTACGAGGAAGCCGCGAAGGAAGCGCAGGCGATGGCAGCGAGCGATGGCGAGGACATCCGCGCGCAGCGCTCGGTGTACCTGACGACGCGCAAGCTCGGTGAGTCGATGGCGCAGCAGAAGTTGTACGACAAGGCAGGCGTGTACCTGCGCAGTGCAGTGCAGTCGGCGCGCGCGCTGCTGACGCTGCAGCCGGAGAACGCCGAGTCGATTCGCGATCTCGCCAACGCGCTGACCGAGACCGGCCTCATCCATCTACAGGCCAAGCAGGAAATCAACGCAGAGCCATTCCTGCGCGAGGCGCTCGCGCTGCGCGAGCGTTCGCTGGCGCAGACCGCGAACGCGACCAACAAGCGTGACCTCGCGGTGGCGCTCGGCTATCTCGCCTACGTGGGCGAAGGCCAACGCGATTCAAAGAGTTGCGAACTGTTGCAGCAGGCGGACGCGGCATGGAGCAACCTGGTGCGCGACAAGTTGGCGCGCCCGGTGGACGACGTGACCCGCGCGGAGGTCATCACGCGCCTGCAGAAGTGTGCGCTGTGATGCCGCACTTCCGAGTGGGTCGCGTTCTGCGCAATCGGCGCTCGAGCCACGCCGTTGTTGAGCTTCGAACCGCGCCGTTGTAGAGCCGGGCTTGCCCGGCTGGGGTCCTGCCAGCAGCAGCCGAGCAATCTCCGCTCACATCAAACACCAACCGTCGGGGATCTGTAGGAGCGGGCCCTGCCCGCGACCAAAGTCGCACCGTTGCCGCGGGCAGGGCCCGCTCCTACAAGAGCCGACGATCTTCGAGTTGGTTGTGCGCCAGCGCGACGCCTGGAGCGTGGCGAAAGCACTGCAAGTGCATTGGGTTAGTTGCGGAAATCCTCAAGTGCCAGCCCGAAATGATGGGCGCTGATGTCGAATCCGTGGCGCAGGTAGAAGCGATGCGCCGCATGACGCTGGACACCCGAGTCGAGGTGCAACCGCTCGCAACCCTGGCGACGTGCCTCGTCGACCAGCCAGCGCAGCAGTTGCGCGCCATGGCCACGGCTGCGGGTGCCCTCGGTGGTGACCAGGTCGTCAACATAAATCGCGCGGCCACGCGCGAGCATGGAGGCAAGCCGGAATCCCGCGAAGGCCACGCAGCCGCCGTGCTCGAACAGAGCGATCGCACGGTAACCCTCGGGCCGTTGTGCGGCCACGCGCGCCACGAACGAGTGGGCGTCGAGGTGCGGGCGCAATAGCGCAACCACCGCCCACGCCGCGCGCAGCGAGTCCGCGTCGTCCAGTTCGCGGACGTCGGGTGCGTTCACTCCCACTCGTACAGGGTGTAGAAAACCGGCGCCACGGTGCCGTCGCTCTTGTCGTTGCGCTCGAGGCGGCCATCGCCGTCGATGTCGAGGTAGTCGTAGCTGAGGCCGTCGGCATTGGTCACGTGCACCGACTTCAGTTGACCGGCCACACGATATTCCTCGATCACGAGACCGCCCTCCTCGCGGATCGTCACGGTCGGGGTCACCTGGTCGCCGTCCTGAACCTTCTCGGGCAGCGGCAGTTCGTTGACCGGCGGTTTGACGACGGTGTCGATCACCTCGCCCTCGTCCTGCGCGACCGCGGACCACGCGACCACGGCCGCCAGCAGCGCCGCTGCCCATTTCAATCGTGCGCGCATGTTTCGCTCCGCCTTGGCCGCCGCCGGCCTTCTCGTGGAATCATAACGAGCTGACCGGCCCGTGCCGGGAACACCGGCTAAACAGCGACAGACACTTATTGGATCGCGCGATGGCAGACCTCAAGGCAAGCAAACTGGTTCTGATCGACGGCTCGTCGTACCTGTTCCGCGCGTTCCATGCGCTGCCACCCCTGACCAATCGCGATGGCGAACCTACAGGCGCGCTGTTTGGCGTGGTCAACATGCTGCGCGCGATCCTGCGCGACAAGCCCGCGCTGGTGGCCTTCGTCCTCGATGCCAGCGGACCGACGTTCCGCAACGACCTGTACCCCGCGTACAAGGCGAACCGTCCACCCATGCCGGAAGAGTTGCGCGCGCAGGTGGATCCGATGATCGCAATCGTGCGAGCGCTGGGCCTGCCGCTGCTGCGCGTGTCCGGCGTCGAGGCCGACGACGTGATCGGCACGCTGGCGCGCCAGGGGCATGCGGCCGGCTACGAAGTCGTGATCTCGACCAGCGACAAGGACTTCGCGCAACTGGTCGAGCCTGGCATCACGCTGGTCAACACGATGACCGGTGCCGTGCTCGACCGCGCGCGCGTGATCGAGAAGTTCGGCGTACCACCCGAACGCATCGTCGATTACCTCGCGCTGGTGGGCGACTCCGTCGACAACATCCCGGGCGTCGAGAAGTGCGGCCCCAAGACGGCCGCGAAGTGGCTGGAACAGTACGGCGACCTCGACCATGTCATGACCTCCGCACCTTCGGTCGGCGGCAAGATCGGCGAGTGCCTGCGCGCCGCGCTGGCGATGCTGCCACTGGCGCGCGAGCTGGCAACGATCCGCACCGAGGTAGAGCTGCCGCAGCCGCTGGAGTCGCTCACCCTCGCGGCGCGCGATGTCGAGGCGCTGCGCACGCTATTCGCGCGTTACGGATTCACGCAGGCGCTGCGGGAACTTGAAAGCGGCGACACGACCGCCGGCAGCGACACGGCCAGGGACCTGCTCGATGCCCGCGAGGGCGATGCGCCTGCACGCGCCTACGATCGTGACATTTCGCCGTCGCCGCCGGCGGCGGCGACGCCGGCGAACGTCGCCAGCGTTGATCGCTCGCGCTACGAGACCCTCCTCGACCGCGCCGGACTCGAGGCCTGGATCGCGAAGCTGCGCGCCGCGGAGTTCTGGGCATTCGACACCGAGACGTCCAGCATCGATCCGCAGCGCGCAGAGATCGTCGGCATGTCGTTTGCGACTGCGGACAACGAAGCGGCCTATGTTCCGCTCGCGCACGATTACCCGGGCGCGCCGCCGCAGATGGGTGTCGAAGCGGTGCTCGCCGCGATGAAGCCGCTGCTCGAAGACACCGGGGCACGCAAGGTCGCGCAGCACGCGAAGTACGACATCAACGTGCTCGCGCACTACGGCATCGACGTGGCCGGTGTCGCCTTCGACACGCTGCTTGAATCGTTCCTGCTCAATTCAAACGCCAATCGCCACGACCTCGACACGCTGGCCGCGCGGCACCTTGGCCACCGCACGATTGCGTACGACGAGGTCGCGGGGAAGGGCGCCAAGCAGATCCCGTTTGCGCACGTGGCAATCGACGATGCCACGCGTTACGCGGCCGAGGATGCGGACATCACCTTGCGCCTGCATCGCGAACTCTGGCCGCAGCTCGCGGCGATGCCGGGCCCACGCTACGTATTCGAGAAGATCGAGATGCCGCTGGTGCCGGTACTCGCGCGCATGGAGCGCGCCGGCGTGCTGATCGACGGCGGCCTGCTCGGCGAACAGACGCGCGTCATGCGCAGGCGCATGACCGAGCTGGTGGGCGAGGCGCATTCCGCGGCCGGTCATCCCTTCAGCCTCGACTCGCCGAAGCAGTTGCAGACGGTGCTGTTTGACCAGCTCAAGTTGCCGATCACGCAAAAGACACCCGGCGGCCAGGCGTCGACCAACGAGGAGGCGCTCGAGGAAATCGCGGACCTGCACCCGTTGCCGCGGCTCATCCTCGACTACCGGATGCTGGCCAAGCTGGTCTCGACCTACACGGAAAAGCTCCCCGCGGCGATCAATCCGCGCACCGGCCGGGTGCACACGAGTTACCACCAGGGCGGGGCGGCCACCGGGCGGCTCGCGTCGTCGGATCCGAACCTGCAAAACATCCCGATCAGGAGCGAGGAAGGCCGGCGCATCCGCCAGGCTTTCGTCGCGCCGCCGGGTCACCTGCTCATCGCCGCGGACTATTCGCAGATCGAACTCCGGATCATGGCGCACCTGTCCGGCGACAGCGGACTGCTCGCCGCATTTCGCGACGGCTTCGACGTGCACAGCGCCACCGCCGCCGAGGTGTTCGGCGTCGACGCGGCGGCGGTCGATGCCGG
>JBKJSW010000368.1:0-3459 GCA_046595765.1 Ahniellaceae bacterium | reverse complement strand
TGGCAAAGCTCGCGCCACGCGCCCGCGATGAAAGGCCAACCGGCATGAAAGACGACCGGCGTGGCCACGAGAAACGTGACCCACCGGAAGAAATCGCGCGTCGCCAGCGGCATTTGTCCCGTGCTGTCGAAATACAGCGCCTCCGCGAACATCATCGCCTGCATCGCGCCCAGCCCCGCCAGTCCCAGTCGCAGCAATTCACGATTGCGCCCGACGCGACGCACTTGCTCGCGCATCGCACCAGTGGCCAGATACGGGCGGAAGCCCAACGACACGAGTACCTGCAACGCGGAAGACAGCGGCGTACACCGGGGATCCCAGGTCACGCGTATGCGCCCGGTGATGGCATTCGCGGAGACCTCGACCACGCCCGGCGACCGCGATAATGCACGATCGATTAGCCACGCGCAGGCGGCGCAACGCATACCGTCGGTCAGCAGCACGATCTCGCGACCGCCTTCGACGTCGCGCGTGTGCTCGTCGAGTACGTCGTCGCGATCCCAAACGGCCAGGTCGACGATGTCGGTGCCCACGCGTGAAGCGGGTTGGCTGCGCAACTGGTAGTAGTCGCCGAGGTCAGCCTGGTCGATCCATTGCGCGGCCGCGGCGCAACCCGCGCAACAATAGGAATGGCGAACGCCTGCTGTGTCCACTTGCACGAACGTCTGCGTCAGCGGTTCGGCGCAGTGGAAGCACGTCGAGGCACCGTCACGAGGGGCGACGCGCGCAGTTTC
Source organism: Ahniellaceae bacterium (assembly GCA_046595765.1). GTDB lineage: Bacteria > Pseudomonadota > Gammaproteobacteria > Xanthomonadales > Ahniellaceae > JBBQNY01. The sequence continues at coordinate 2,725 of JBKJSW010000368.1, read as the reverse complement.
GATGGCGGCGGTGTCCAACGCGATCTCCATGCCGGTCGTTACCGGCTGCCGACCGCAGGCTGCAGGAGCGCGGCCAGCTGGCCCGTTGGCAACCGGCCGCGCAAGCGCCAACGGCCGTCTTCGGCCATGATCGTGAGGCGCCAATCGTGCGCGCCTTCGAGATCCGCGGCGCCGCGCCATCCAGATTCGGTGGGATGCAGCAGCATCTCGCGATCGGCGCTGGCCAGCGTCGGATGCCCCATGGAAACGCGCAACGGCGCCCCACGCTCGAAGTCGCCAGTGACTGGCAGGAACTCGATCGAGCCGGTGCCAACACGGAAGACCCCGCTCAGCCCCAACTGCCTGGCGCGCTCGTCCGGGCCGAGGTCGCTGACCTGGATCTGAGCGGTACGCACAACCGGATCGGCGACGGCATCAATGCTGCCACTGCGCAGCGCGAGCGCAAGCAGGGAGAATCCCGCGACGATCGATGCAACGGGGAGCGCGACGATCAGCCAAACCATCGGCTCGCGCCACGGCGAACGTTCGTCGCCCATCACTGCGGTCCGAAGAAGCTGCTGTCGACGGTCTCGCTGGACGCGCCATCCGTGGCGCGGATGCGGAAGCGCAACGCCTTGCGACCCTGCGTGCTGGAAGGCGCGGTCACGATGAGTGGCACCGACAGCACCTGTTGCGCACCAGCGGGCACCACCTGTGGTCCGCCCGCGAGTTCAAGCCCTGCGGGGCCTGCGATCTCCACGCGATAGGTCTGCGGACGGTCGCTCTTGTTGATGAGCTTGAGCGTGTAGCCGTTCTCGACGCGGCCATCGGCGGCTACGCGATAGAGCGCATTGCGGTCGCGCAACACTTCGGCAATCAGTGGACTGCGCGCACCCACGCCCCAGGACCAGCCCACCACCAGCGCCAGCAATATCGCGGCATACACGAAGATGCGCGATCGCAGTACGCGCGTGGGCTTGCCGTCGATCGCGTTCTGCGTCGAGTAGCGGATCAGCCCCTTGGGGTAGCCCATGTTCGACATCACGTCGTTGCAGGCATCGATGCAGGCACCGCAGGCGATGCAGTCGTACTGCAGGCCGTTGCGGATGTCGATGCCGGTCGGACAGACCTGCACGCACAGGGTGCAGGCGATGCAGTCGCCGACGACTGCGGGCGCCGGGCGCTCGATCGGCGCCTCGAGCCTGGCGGCGAAGTCCGGGTCATGGGCGAGGCCCGCCTGCGTCCGCGCCACCACCATCGCATCCTCGGCCGCCGCGTGACCGCTGGCGCGGAATACGAACTCGTAGGCCAGCGCCTGGTGCAGGAGGCCGCGATCCCGTTCCATCACGCTGCCCAGGCCTCGCTTGCGCGGGCCTCGTGGCTCGCCGCGCATCGGGTCGTAGGCGATGATGAGCGTATTGCGGTCGAACATCGCGCTCTGGAAGCGCGCGTAAGGGCACATGTACTTGCACACCTGCTCGCGCAGGAATCCGGCGTTGCCCCACGTGGCGAACGAGTAGAACAGCACCCAGAAAGTTTCCCAGGCACCCCACTGGAAAGGCACGATGCGCGCGCCGAGGTCGGTGATCGGTGTGAAGAAGCCGACGAATGTGAAGCCTGTCCACAACGCGAAAACGCCCCACACCAGGTGCTTGCCGCCCTTGCGCAGGATTTTTTCGCTCGACCAGGGCGCGGCGTCCAGCTTCATGCGCCTACCACGGTCACCTTCCGTCCAGCGCTCCATCCACAGGAAAACTTCCGTCCACACCGTTTGCGGGCAGGCATATCCGCACCACAGCCGTCCCGCCAGCGCCGTGACAAAAAACAGCGTCAGTGCAGCGATGATCAGCAGCAACGCGAGTAACGGGAAATCCTGCGGCCAGAATGTCAGTCCAAAGACATGAAACTTGCGCGCAGGCAGATCGAACAGCACCGCTTGCCTGCCGTCCCAGCGCAGCCAGGGGAACGCGTAGTACATGCCGAGCAGCCACGCCACGGCGGCGATACGCAGGCGCTGCAAAGGTCCCGAAACGTCGCGTGGATAGATCTTGCGCTCGCTGATATACATCGAAGACCCGCTGTCCTCGATGACCTGGATCGGGATGTGGAGCTGCATGCTTCAGTCGGGCGGCAGGGCGCGATTGAATCGACTGGCGGGCCGCAACAACAGCCAGGTGAACAGACTTGCCCCCGAGGTCGCTGCCCAGAATGCGAAGAAGCCCATCGTGTAACCGAGCTCCCGGCTGAGCGGCAGCTCGGGAAACGTCATGTCCCCAAGCAGCAGTGGATCAACGAACGCGAAAAAAACCATCGTCGCAACGCCTGCGGCGAAAAAGCTCGGCCACAGGATCGCGCCCATGCTCTGCGCGAGCGCGGGTGGCGCAGGGGAATCGGTTGCGTCGGATTCGATCACGGCGATACCGGCGGATTGCTCGCATCGTCGACGGCGATCACCAGGGGATTGGACAGGGACCAGACATAAGCGGTGACTAGACGGGACCTCGTTTCCCCCAGCAACTGCCGATGCGCGGGCATCACGCCGTGGCGCCCGGTCGAGATCGACAGGCGCAGGCTCTGCTCGTCGCTTCCATAAAGCGAGTCGTCGTCGGCAAGGCTGGGCGCGCCGAGTGCCGGGTCGCCCTGGCCGCGATCACCGTGGCACGCCACGCACAGGGTGTCGTACTGCGGTTTGCCTCGCGCTGCCGCTTCGCTGTGCTCGGGCTGCACGGTGCCCGAAAGTTTTTGC
>JBKJSW010000333.1:0-6509 GCA_046595765.1 Ahniellaceae bacterium | reverse complement strand
GTTTGCCGGTCCGGCCGACGACGGCTGGGGATGGTCGGTACTCAACTTCCGGATGGCCGAACAGAACGGACTGGCCGCGATCCTTTTCTACTACGACGGCCTCGGCAACAGCAGCTTCGCGTTCGCGCAGACTGCGCCCTTCGTCAACGCCGCTCCGATACCGGTCTTTCACCGCAGGGGATATTGCCGGACTTGTCCGACGATACCCTTCGTGGATCAACCGGCGGGCTCGGTCACATTCATGTTCACGCAGCCGAGCGAATCGGCGAGCGCCGGCAACCGCGTCACCTACTCGGTATCACCCCAGAACTCGGTGGGCGGCACGTTCGCGCGCAGCAGCAGCCCGTTCGTGCTGCTGACCTCACCGCAGTAGTCTTGTCCACGCTGACCCGGCTCGAGTAGCCGGGTCAGCGTGCTCCAACCATTGTGGAACCGGAGTTGCTGGATCGTGAAGATGCGCAGTCGTCCCCTGGTTCCCGTTGCCCTGGCCTGTGCAGTACTCGTCGTCCTCGGCGGTTGCGCGACGCAATCCGCACGCGACGGTTCGGAAGGAATTTCGCGGCGCGCCGCCGACGGCGTCGCGGCGGCGCCGCAGGCCTGGTACGACATCGCCACGGGCCAGACACCCTCCGACGGCGATCTTCGCGCCGTGCAGCTCACGTATCCGACCGGCCGGTTCGAGCCGCAGTGGCTGGTCGAGTCGGCGCGCGAGGCGCACGCTGTCGAAACCGGTATCCCGCACGGTTCCGAAGCCACGCCGGATCGGGGGAAGTTCTTTACCGGCAACGAGACGTTCACTGCGCTGGGTCCACAGCCGCTCAATCCGGGCGCGAGCGCGGCGGCCGGGCGCGTCAACGCGATCGTGGTGGATCCCGTGGATCCGACCATCGCCTACTTCGGTTCCGACGGCGGTGGCGTCTGGAAAACGACCAACTGCTGTTCCGCCGCAACGACATGGACAGTGAAGACCGATTTGCCCGAAATCGCCAACATCGCGATCGGCGATCTCGCCATCGATCCCGGCAACCGCAACACGATCTACGCGGGCACCGGCGATCTTCGCTTCGGGTCGTTTTCGTTCGGCGCTGCGGGCCTGCTCAAGAGCACCGATCGGGGCGAGACCTGGACAGTTCTCGGCATGGACGTGTTCAATCCATTTTACGGACCGAGTGCAGGGCTCGGTTTCCCGCAATACCAGGCCATAGGCAAGGTCGTGGTCGATCCCAACGAAAGCCGCAATGTGATCGTCGGCACCAAGACCGGGCTATTCGTATCAAACGACGCCGGGCAATCGTGGGCGGGGCCTTGCCTGACCAACCCGCACACGACGCAACGCCAGGACACCACGGGCCTGCTCGCGATCGATGCGGGCGCGACCACCACTCTGATCGCCGCGATCGGCGCGCGCGGCATGCCGACCCCGGTGCAGCCGAATCTCGACCAGAACGGCGCCAACGGCGTGTACCGCGCGACGCTGCCCTTGTCGGGCTGTCCCACCGGATGGGCCTTGCTCAACAACAACTGGCCTGTGGGCACGGGCAACGGCACCGCCGGTGCGACATCCAACGGCCGCATCGAAATCGCACTGGCTCCCTCCAACACGCAGGTGCTGTACGCGCAGATTTCGGATACGAATCTGTCCAACGGCATCGTCGGCGTATGGAGGTCCCAAAATCAGGGAACGACCTGGACCCAGGTGGGTACGGACAACGCGTACGCGGGTCAGGAAGGCACCCAACTCTGGTACAACGCCGGCCTCACGGTCCACCCGACCAATCCCGATATCGTGCTCAGCGGCACGCTCAACCTGTTTCGTTCGCAGAACGGGGGCGCGACCTTTTCGCGTATTGGCGGCACCAACATGCACGTGGACCACCACGCGCGCGCCTATGCCGGCAACGATTCAAATGAACTGCTGGTCGGCAACGACGGCGGTATGTGGCTCAGCACCAACGCTGCAGCAGCCTCTCCGACTTTCGTCCCGCTCAACAACACCATCAACACCATCGAGTTCTACTCGGGTGATATCACTGCCAACTTCGCCACCGCCACGGTGCGTGGAGCGAGTGGCGGCGCGCAGGACAACGGCTCCAACACGGTGCAATGGTTCGGCGGGGTGCAGCCCGGTCCGTCCGCCTGGGAAACGCGTAATGGCGGCGACGGCATCTACACGCGCATCGAGCCTGTCCTCGGCCGCCGCTGGTACTACTCGAGCCAGAATGGCGCACTGGTTGTTGCGCTGGCAGGTCCCGGCGGCGCAACCCAGGACGCCTCTGCACCCGCTCTTTGGGGTGGCGATCGTCTGAGCTTCGTGATGCCGATAGAGCTTTACCGCTACGGTGCGCTGGATGCGCCGGGCAGTGGCTGCACGACTGCGATCGGCTGCAGCCACATGCTGGGCGGCACTTCTCGCGTGTGGGAGACAATCTTCGGCGGGGCCCCGGCCAACTCGTGGTACCCCAATAGTCCGGACCTCACCAAGGGGACGCTGGAGGCTCGTTCCTTCATCAATCAACTGGCGCACTCGGTGACCGATCCGCGCATCGCGATCGCCGGGACCAACGACGGTAACGTCTGGTACGGCTTCGGTCTCGGCGGCGGTGCCGCCAACACGGCCACGTGGGTCAACGTCACCGCCGGCAACACGCTGCTTCCGAATCGTCCGATCATGGATGTGGCGACCGACCCGCTGGATCCACGCATCGGCTACGCCCCGGTCGGCGGCTTCAACCAGAACACGCCCGCGCAACCGGGTCATGTTTTCCAGGTGGCGTGTACCGGTGATTGTGCGTCGTTCGTGTGGAGCGACAAGACCGGCAACCTGCCCAATATCCCCGCCAACTCGATCGTCGCGAATCCGCTCGATCGCGCGCAGGTGTTCGCGGGCACCGACTGGGGCCTCTACTACACCAACAATATCGACGCGGCTGCCCCGCAGTGGCTGCGCCACGAAGGCTTGCCGCATTCGATGGTGTGGGACATGGCCATCGACCGCGGCTTCACCACGCTTGCAGTCTTCACGCGCTCGCGCGGGGCGTGGATTACGCCGCTCCCCGCGGCATCCGCTGCGCCGCAGCTGCCCGCCTCGAACAACTTGTTCGACGCGCGACGCGACGGACATGGGATCGACTTCACGCGCGTGCGCGACAACCTCTACGCTTTGACTTTCTACACGTACGGCGCGAATGGCGAACCGGAGTGGTACCAGGCGCTGGGCAACATGGTGAATGGCGTGTTCGTGCCTTTTACGGGCTCCGATGGCAAGAGCCTCATCCGCTATCGCTACACCGCCGGCAACACCCCGCCGCAGGTACCCGTTTCGGCGCAGTCCGGCACGGTCGCGCTCGACTTCAACAACCCCGCGAGCCAGGCGCCCTGCAACGATGGCCGACCAACCACCAACGCGGTGGCGGTCATGACGTTTACGCTGGGCGCCGACCAGAACGTGCGCTGGTGCATGGAGCCGATCGTGGCTGCGACCGCGCGTCCTGCGATCAACTTCAGCGGATTGTGGTTCGCCGGCAGCGCGGACGACGGCTGGGGCTGGTCGATCCTCAACTTCACCGCCGGCGCCACGGTCAGCACCTACGGACTGCTGTTCTACTACGACGCGTCCGGCAATCCGGTGTGGAGCTATTCGCTGCACAACGGCGTGATGCCGAATTCGCCGACGTCGATCATCCATCGGCGTGGTTACTGCCGTACCTGCACGGCAACTCCTTTCGTCGATGCAGTGGCGGGCAGCGTCACCTTCGGATTCACGCAACCCAGCGAATCGGCGGTGGCCAACAACCGCGTGACCTATTCCTCGACGCCGCAGAACAGCGTGGGTGGCACGTTTGCGCGCAGCAACAGTCCGTTCGTGTTGTTGACTACACCGCAGTAGTTGCTGGAAAACGAAACAGTCGACCGACGTCGCGGAGGCTCAGCGCCAGGTGACGGCTGACGGATCGTGTATTTCGAGCCAGCCGAAATCGTTGAGGGTGACGATGCGCAGCGTGTCGCCTTCCATCGCGAGCCGCGTGATGCCGACGTTGGCGAGGCCTAGATTGAGCGGGAACACGCCGGCATCGGGCAGGCCCATGGCGATGGAGCAGGCCGTCGCGATGACGCCGCCGGAGGTCAGCACCAGCGCGTCGCCGCGCGTGTCGCGCATGCGCTCGGCGATTGCGCGCAGGGCGCGTGCGACGCGCGCGCGGAAGTCGGGCCAGGTCTCGTGATAGTCGTGCTCGAAGGCGCCGCCCTGCCAGCGCGACAGCGCGTGCCTGAACATGCGCAGGAAGGCGCGCTCGGGCTCGGCTTCGGCCGCGAGCGCGCGGCGCAGCGCCGCGATGTTCTCGTGCTCCGGCGCGTGCGCGCGCAGCAACGCCACCGCGTCGATCTCGTCCCAGTCTGCATCGACGTCGGCATTCGGTCGCGATTCGAGTTGCGCGAGCGCCAACGACAACGTGTCACGCTGCCGGTTGAGCGTGCCCGAGCACGCCAGCGCCGGCGCAAAGCCGCGCGCACGCAGGTTCACGCCCAGCCGGCGTGCCTGCTCGCGCCCGTGCGTCGACAGGCAGTCGTAGTCGTCGGCATCGATAGACGCCTGCGCATGCCGCACCAGCCAGAGCGCGGCCATCAGCCCGCCCGCATGCGCGTGCGGCAGCGCCGTTCGAGGTAGTGCACGAGCAGCCAGAAGTTGCGGAATGCGGGATTGCGCGTCTGTTTGCGGTGGTAGCGGTAGTAGATCTGCTGCACGATCACCGCGAGCCGGAACAGGCCGTAGACCTCGTAGAAGGCCCAGTGCGCGCCGTGGCGCCCACTCGCCTGCTCGTAGTGCGCGATGACTTCGCGGCGCGTGAGCATGCCGGGCAGGTGCGTCGGCTGGCGACGCATCGAGCGGATGAAGCGGTCGTCCTTCGCCTGCACCCAATATGCGAGCGAATTGCCGAGGTCCATGAGCGGATCGCCGAGCGTTGCCATTTCCCAGTCGAGCACGCCGACGATGCGCGTCGGATCGGCGCGATCGAGCACGAGGTTGTCGAATCGGTAGTCGTTGTGGATGACGCAGGTGTCGCTATCCGCGGGCACCTCGTCGGCGAGCCAGCGCATCACCCGCGTGAAGCTCGGCACGTTCCAGGTGCGTGCCTTGCCGAAGCGATCGCTCCAGCCGGCGATCTGGCGTTGCGCGTAACCGCTGCCCTTGCCGAAGGCGGCGAGCGCGGGCGTGCTGGCGTCGACGGCGTGCAGCGCCACCAGCGCATCGAGTGCCCCGATGCAGAGCGCGCGCGTGGCGGCGGCATCGCGCGCGGCCTCGCGCGGCATCTCCTTGCGAGGGATCAGTCCGTCGATGCGCTGCATGACGTAGAAGGGGCTGCCGATGACGGCGACGTCTTCGCACAGCGCGAGCATGCCGGGCACGAGGTCGAAGGCGGGCTTGAGCGCCTGCTGGAAGCGGAACTCCCGCGCCATGTCGTGCGCGCCCGCCGCCTTTGTTCCCGCCGGCGCGCGCCGCAGCACCACGTCGTCGTTGGCGTAGCGCAGGCGATAGGTCCAGTTGGACGCGCCGCCGGAGTACTGGGTGACGGCGGGCGCTCCTTCCAGGTGCGGCAGGTGTTCCTTCAGCCAAGCATCGACGGCGTCGGCGTCGAGGGCCTCGCCCTCGCGCACCGAGCCTTCGTCGCGTCGCGGTGGTGCGCTCACCGCGACGTGCGCGCCTGGTGTTCGGCGATCTCGAGCTTCGCGAGCGTCTGCCGGTGCACCGCGTCGGGGCCGTCGGCGATGCGCAGGGCGCGCGCCTGCACGAAAAACGCAGCCAGTGGCAGGTCGTGCGCGAGGCCGGCGGCGCCGAACAGTTGCATGGCCTCGTCGACCACGCGCTGCAGCATGTTGGGCACCACCAGCTTGATCGCAGCGATGGCACGCTGCGCGCCACGCGCGCCGACACGGTCGATCTGCCACGCCGCGTGCAGGGTGAGCAATCGCGCCTGGTCGATCTCGACGCGCAGGTCGGCGATGCGCTCGCGGTTGCCGCCGAGGTCGATCAGGGGTTTGCCGAAGGCCTGGCGCGAGAGGCCGCGCTCGAGCATCAGCGACAGCGCGCGTTCCGCCGCACCGATGCAGCGCATGCAGTGGTGGATGCGGCCTGGACCGAGGCGCCCCTGCGCGATCTCGAAGCCGCGCCCGCGACCGAGGATCACGTTCTCCGCGGGCACGCGCACATCCTCGAACACGACCTCGCCGTGGCCGTAGGGTGCGTCGACTTCGCCGAGCACCGAGAGCATGCGCTCGACCCGGATGCCGGGCGTGTCCATCGGCACCAGCACCAGCGAATGTTGCTGGTGCCGCGCAGCTTGCGGGTCGGAACGCCCGAGGAACAGCGCGAAAGCGCAGCGCGGATGGCCGATGCCGGTGATCCACCATTTGCGGCCATTGACGACGACGTCGTTACCCTCGAAGGCGATCTCGCCGGCGATGTTGGTCGCGTCGCTCGACGCGACCGCGGGCTCGGTCATGCAGAAGACAGA
>JBKJSW010000103.1:0-2993 GCA_046595765.1 Ahniellaceae bacterium | reverse complement strand
CAGCACCTCTTCTTCACAACTTCTTGATCTCTTGAGGGAATACCGAACCATGGCGGTGGAGCGCACTTTGTCGATCATCAAACCGGACGCAGTTGCCAAGAATGTGATCGGTCAAATTTATTCGCGCTTCGAGCAAGCGGGCCTCAAGATTATCGGCGCGAAAATGCGCCAGCTGTCGCGCAGCGATGCCGAAGGATTCTACGCCGTCCATCGCGAGCGCCCGTTCTTCGCGCCGCTCGTTGAATTCATGAGCTCGGGACCGGTGATGATCCAGGTGCTCGAGGGCGACGACGCAGTCGCCCGCCATCGTGACCTCATGGGTGCCACTAATCCCAGGGACGCAGCGCCTGGCACGATCCGCGCAGACTTCGCCGAATCCATCGATGCAAATGCGGTGCACGGTTCCGATGCCGCAGATACGGCGCGGCAGGAAATCGAGTACTTCTTCACCGCGCAGGAACTCTGCGCGCGTTGAGCGCGATGGACCGCACGGTGACCGACACTTTACCCCCTCGCATCAACCTGCTCGACCTGGATCGTCGCCGATTCGAGGAATTTTTCGCCGGTCTCGGCGAAAAGCGTTTTCGCGCGCACCAGTTGATGAAGTGGATCTACCACCACCACGTCACTGACTTCGCGTTGATGACCGACGTGGGTCGCGCGCTGCGCGCCAAGCTCGAGGAACATGCGGAAATCCGCTTGCCGGAAACCCTGTTGGAACAGCAGTCGACCGACGGCACCTGCAAGTGGATGCTGGGCCTGCCCGGCGGCAATGCGATAGAGACCGTCTACATCCCGGAACCGACGCGCGGCACGTTGTGCGTGTCGTCGCAGGTTGGGTGCGCGCTCAATTGTTCGTTCTGCTCGACTGGCATGCAGGGCTTCAACCGCAATTTGTCGACGGCCGAGATCATCGGCCAGGTTTGGGTGGCTGCTCGCGCGCTGGGCAACGAAACCCGCGGCAACCGGCGCATCACCAACGTCGTGATGATGGGCATGGGCGAGCCATTGCTCAACTTCGACAACGTCGTCGCGGCGATGAACCTCATGCGCGACGACTATGGCTTTGGCCTCGCGAGCAAGCGGGTAACGCTGTCGACCGCCGGACTGGTGCCGATGATCGACCAGTTGGCCGAGAACGCCGATGTCAGTCTCGCCGTCTCGTTGCATGCGCCTGTCGACGAATTGCGCGACCAGCTGGTGCCACTCAACCGCAAGTACCCGATCGCGGAATTGCTGGCGGCCTGCAGCCGCTATCAGGCGGCGCGACCGCGTTCCTCGGTCACCTTCGAATACACGCTCATGGACGGTATCAACGATCGTCCCGAGCATGCGCGGGCGCTGGTGAAGCTGCTGCGCAAGCTGCCGTCCAAACTCAACCTCATCCCGTTCAATCCGTTTCCCGGCACCCAATACAAGCGCTCCAGCAGCGAGTCGATCCACACGTTCCAGCGCATCGTGATGGACGCGGGCCTGATTGCCACTGTGCGCCGCACGCGCGGCGACGACATCGATGCCGCCTGCGGCCAGCTGGTGGGTCGCGTGACCGATCGCACCCGCCGCAGCCGCACCTTGCGCGAACGCGCGGCCAATGCCGGGGTGACTGCCGATGCTGCGTAGCGCTGTCGGTCGTGCCTTGGCCTTCGCAGTGTCCTGCGTGTTGCTGGCTGCCTGCAGCGGAGAAGTGAGCTTCGGCAAGAAGTTCGACGCGTCGCGCGGCGAGAGCACGCGAACGCGAGAACCGGCCTCTGCGCGCATTGATGCAGAACCGAATCCGGCGCGGGCCGCGGAAATCAACGTCGGGCTCGGGCGCGGTTACATGTCGCAGGGCAAGAACGAGATCGCGCTGCAGAAATTCAGACGCGCGCTCGAACTCGCCCCGAACATGCCGATCGCGCACACGGCCATCGCCGTGCTGTACGAGCGCATCGGCGACGACGAGAGCGCGGGCAAGCACTACCAGCGCGCGGCGGACCTCGACAAGAAATCCGGGGTCATGAACAACAACTACGCGACCTGGCTGTGCCGGCACCGACGCTTCAAGGAGGCCGACCGCCGCTTCGCCATCGCGATCGCCGACCCCTTTTATGAAACCCCGTCTGTCGCCCTGGGCAATCGCGCCCAGTGCGCGCTGATGTCGGGCAACCTCGGCGATGCCGAAGCCAGTCTCGAACAGGCGCTCCAACTCGATCCGAAGAATTCGGTCGCGCTGCTGGCGATGGCGGACGTGCAGTACCGGCGCAAGCAGTATTTCCGCGCGCGCGCTTTCGTGCAGCGCTACGAGACCGCGCAGACTCCGAGTCCCGACAGCCTGATGCTCGCGCTGCAGATCGAGCAGGCGCTGGGCAACACGGGCACCGCCAACGAATACCGAACCAGGCTGCGTCGCGAGTTTCCGCAATCCGCGCAGACCCGTTCCATCGATCAAGGGGGGAATATCCAATGAGCCAGTTCTTCGATGCGACCACCGGGTGGCCGCTCGCGTCGACGCAGGAACGCGATCGATCGCAAATGCCCTTGTGGCCAGAGCTCGAATCGGAGCTGGAACTCGCGCTTGCCGCCCAGGATCCAGCGTCGGTTGGCGCCGCCGCACCTGCCGTCCCGGCAGATTCCTTCGCGGCAACGGACGCGCTCCCAGCGGACGTTGTCATTGCGCTGCCGCTGGTGTTGGCTGGCAACGTGGACGAAAACCCGGTGTCCACCATACCTGCGACGATGGTCGATACACGCGCCCTGCTACCCGGTGAATACCGCCTCGATGGCCGTGCGGAAGCGTTTGCCAACGCGGATGCGGAACTTGGTCAACGTCTGCGCGCGGCGCGCGAGCGCGCCGAGATCCCTCGTGACGAACTGGTGCGGCGTACGCGTATTTCCCTGACGCTGATCCAGGCGATCGAGGACGGTCGCTTCGAGCGACTCGGCGCAGCGGTTTTCGCGCGCGGCTATCTGCGCTCGTACGCGCGTGCCGTCGGCTTGCCCGATGCCGTCGTCGG
>JBKJSW010000305.1:0-5944 GCA_046595765.1 Ahniellaceae bacterium | reverse complement strand
GTCGAAACGTCCGGTGTACATGAGGTCCATCGCGTCGATGATGAGCGAGGAGTCGGTGGCGTTCTTGCCGCTGGTGTAGGCGAACTGCTGCACCGGGCTGATCGAATGCTTCAGCAGGGCGCTCTTCCACTGGGTCTGGCGCGTGGAGGTGAAGTCACCGTAGATGCGCTTGACCGCAGCCACGCCGAACTTCGCGACCTCGGCCAGCAGACCCTCGATGACCGACGGCTGCGCATTGTCGGCATCGATCAGCACGGCGAGGCGACGCTGTTCGTCGCCGGGGTCGGTCCTGCCGCCGCTCTTCAATGCCATCTTGGGTCTCCGCCACGTATGCACGGTTCCGTGCGCCCCGATTGTGCGCGAAAACCAGCGGTGGGCGCCAAGCCGGACGAGTTCGCCTCGCGCGGCGACCGGCAGCGCGCACCCGTCGCTAGAATGCCCGGCCCATGAACCCTTCCGCCCGCCTGCCGCGCCTCATGCTCGTCGTTGCTTCGCTGGCGGCGTTCGCACTGCTCATGGTGGTCGCCTGGCGCAGCGAGCTGCTGGCCCAGATTTCCATCGATCGCGTGCGCGATACCGCCATCGTGTGTGCGCTCGCGACCGCGTTCACGCTTGTGCTGGTCTGGCGTCGCCGCGTCTCGCCGGCATGGGCCGGCGCCGGCATCTTCGCGCTCGTGCAGGTGATGCTGGTGGGGATCGCCCCGCTGGCGGCGCTGCTGTTGCTGGCCGCCGCCGCGGTCGGTGTCGGTTCAATGCTGGTTTCGAAGGAGCAGGCGGGGCGGTTCTGGCTCACGCTGGTCTGCGGTTTGGGAATCATCGCCGCGATGCTGGGGTGGCTGTTGCCGTTCAAGCTGCATTTCGCGCCGTTCTACGCCGTCGTGCTCGGCTTGCTTGCGTATTGGCGTCGCCGCGAAATAAGCGCCTGTACGAGAGCACTGTTCGACGAGTGGCGTCCGCACCATGGCGGCTGGGCCGCGTTCGTCGCCGTGCTGGTGGTTGGGATCATGAGTCTCACCAGCTGGGTGCCGACGGTCAGCAGCGACGATGTCGGCTATCACCTTGGGTTGCCGTGGGAGCTGGTCACCTGGCATCGCTCCCGGATGGACGTGGCGTCGCAGGTGTGGGCGCTCTCGGCATGGACCGGCGACATCGTGCAGGCCATCGCGCAACTGCTCGCCGGGCGTGAGGCGCGTGCGGCGGTCAACCTGTTGTGGCTCGTTGTCGCGATGCATTTGCTGTATCGCGTGGCACGCAACGCTGGCCTCAGCGAGCGCGGCCGCTGGTGGGCGGTCGCGCTCGCTGCCAGCCAGCCGATGACGTTGTCGATTGGTCTGACCATGCAGGTCGAAATGCCTTCGACTGCGGCGCTGCTCGCCATGATCGTAGTGGCGCAGCAGCTGCCCGAGTCCGGGCGCGTGCGCCACGCGCTGTTGTTCGCAGCACTCGCGGGGCTCGCCATGGGACTCAAGGTCAGCAACGCAATCTGGGTCGGGCTGGTGAGCCTCTGGTATCTCGTGCGTGCTTGGCCGCTGCCGATTCGTGCGTGGTTGGCTGCGTTCCCCATCGCCGCGTTCGTCGGCGGTTCGAGTTACTTCTACGCCACGCTCGTGGCGGGAAATCCAGTCCTGCCGCTTTTCAACACGTTTTTCCAGTCGCCGGATTACCTGATCGAGCCTGTGGTCAATGCGCGCTACGTCGGCCATCTGTCGTGGGACCTGCCGTTGCGCATGCTCACTGACACCGCCAAATACCAGGAAAGCCTGACCGGCGGAACGGCGGGTTTCCAGCTCTGGTTGCTATTGCCGGCATGGCTGCTCGCATTGCGCGAGCGCGCGCTCCGTCCGCTGGCGCTGATCGCCCTCGCCACGGCACTCGTGCTGCTGGTGCAGATGCAGTACCTGCGTTACCTCTATCCCGTGCTCGTGCTTGCGGCCGTGCCGATGGTCGGCGCGATCGAGTCCCTGCTGTCGCGGCGGGCGGCGGCGCTCGGCGCAGGCGCGGTGGTACTCGCCAATCTTGCATTCCTGTTCAACATCTCGTGGCAATTGCACACGGGGCCGTGGCCACTGCTGATCCGTGGACAAGACGCGTATGTCGCGAATTTCGCTCCGGAGCGCCAGCTGATTGCGCGTCTCCGCGCGCGCGGGGACGATTTCCACGTGTTCCTCGGGCTCGTCAATGACGGCGTGGCCGAACTGGCCGGCCGCGGGAGCTCGATCAGCTGGTACGACCCCGAACACTACGCATTGATGACGGAAGTGTTGAGCGACGATTCCGGCGTCAAGTACGAGCGCATGCTGCGTCGCGCCGGCGCCACCCACGTCATCGTGCAGGAGTCCGCGGCGCACCGCGCGGTGCTCGCTGTGCTCGCCCGAATAGGGCATGCCGAAGCGCGCGCCGGCCTCGCGGGACTGTATCGACTCGACCCGGTGGCCGTCCCGGGCGTTGAATCCGCAACCGCGGAGACGCCCGGCATGCGCACCTTCTGGTTCGATATCGAGGGTACAGGTCCCTTCGTCGCGCGCACTCGCGCGAAGGTCGCGTGCGCTGCCAAGGGCCAGGTGGTAAGGATCGACTGGTTGTGGTTCGACGGTGCCGTCGGACTGGGCGACCGCCTCGACTACGGGCTGTGCGACGCGGCGGGCTGGATCGTGTTCGAACGCAGTTTGCGCATGGCTGCGGGCACGGACCGCATGCGCATGCGGACACAGCTCGGGGCAGGGCCGGAAACCGCCGAGCCCGGCGTGGTCGATGCGTGGATGGAGGTGCGACGCGACCTCACCACGCTGCGCGATCGCGGCGAGAAATACGGCGGATGATTCGCCAGTTGACGCGCTTCGCGCTCGTCGGCCTCGGCCAGATTGCGTTCGATTCGGCCTTGTTCGCGTTGCTGTTCGCGCTCGGCGTCGACGCCGCCATCGCCAACATCGTCAGTCGCGTGGCCGGGATCCCGCTCAATTTCTACCTGCATGGACGATTTACCTTCGCGGGCCCGCAGGGTGCGCCGCTCGGCACACGCCGTTTCTCCCGCTACGTCGTACTCTGGGGACTGCTCACGCTCGCGAGTACCGCCTTGATCGCCTTCGCCGACCAGACCTTGCCATCGCGCTGGGTCTATTTCGCCAAACCGGTGATCGAACTTGGACTCGCTACCGTGAGCTTCGCCGTCGCGCGGCAGTGGGTCTATCGGTGATCGTTGCGTCCGCGGCGGGGCCGGTGTTGGAGCGCGCAGTCGATCGTGCCGCCACGGTGGCGGTGGTGATCCCCTGTTACCGCGTGGGTGCGCACGCGCTCGACGTGATTGCGCGCGTTGGGCCCGGCGTCGCGCGCATCATCGTCGTCGACGATGCGTGTCCGCAAGGGAGCGGCGACCTGATCGAGCGCGAATGTCGCGACCCACGCGTCGTCGTACTTCGCCATGCAGACAACCAGGGCGTGGGCGGCGCCACCGCCACCGGGTATCAGCACGCACTGGCGGAAGGGCATGGCGTGCTGGTCAAGCTGGACGGCGACGGCCAGATGGATCCCGCGCTCATTCCGCAACTGGTCGCGCCGATCCTCGCGGGCTCCGCGGACTACACCAAAGGCAACCGGTTCTTTCGACTCGCCGACGTCGTCGACATGCCGCGCGCTCGCCTGATCGGCAACGCCGCGCTCTCTTTCCTCGCCAAGCTTTCCACCGGCTACTGGCAACTGTTCGATCCCACCAACGGTTTCACGGCAATCCATGCCGGCATTGCCTCGCAACTGCCCTGGACGCGCATCGCGCGCCGCTACTTCTTCGAGTCGGACCTGCTGTATCACCTGAATCAGCTGCGCGGCGTGGTGCACGAGATGCCGATGCGCGCGGTCTACGCGAACGAGCCGTCGAGCCTCAATCCATTGAAGCAAGTCGCGCCGTTTTTTGCAGGACACCTGCGCAACTTCCTGCGCCGCCTCGTGTACAGCTATTTCGTGCGAGGCTTTTCGCTGGCCAGCGTGGAACTGGTGCTGGGTGTACTGCTGCTCGCGTTCGGCATCGCCTTTGGCGGCTTCGAATGGCTGCTGTCGACGCGCACCGGCGTCGCGTCCACCGCGGGCACCGTGATGCTGGCGGCGTTGCCGGTCATCCTCGGCATGCAACTGCTGCTGTCCTGGCTCGCATTCGACATTGCCGCTGAGCCGCGCACGCCGGTTTCCGGCGCACTTGCCGCCGCGGGCGACACAACTGCCTGAGGCTGCGCAGTAGTTGATTCCAGTCGGTGGCCGACTGCACAGCCGAGTTCACCGACGACAGCCTGCAATCGCGATTGCGGAATACCTATGCGCCGGTGGCGCCCCGGCACCGTGCGACATCGGGTTCGCGGCACTCATAGAACTGGTACAGCGACAGTGCGCGGCTCACACCGAACACGCGTCGTACCACGCGTCCGAAGAAATGCCGCAGCACCTCCTCGATCTCCGCGGCAGTGTTGACGTGCTCGTGGCGCATGAGGTCGCCGTAATCGAGGCCGTGCTTCAGCCGGAACTCGAGCCCGGTGGTGAGCTTCCAGCCAAGCGTCCACAGCAGCGTGCCTTCGCTGGGTATCGCGACGCGCAGCGAACCGCCCTCTGCCAGCAGCAGGCCCGCGCGCGCAACCGTCCGCGGCAGGTCGAGGATGTGCTCGAACGCGGCGATGGAGGTGATGCGATCGAAGCGATGGTCGCCCGGCACTTCGGCAAGGTCCGCATAGCTGTGGCGGATGCGCGCGAGCAGGGGCGATCCCTCGAACAGCGAACGGAACGGCTCGACGATGTCATACGAACCGCGCACCGGCTCGTACGCCAGCTGGTTGAGAGTGCCCGCGCCAATCTCGAGCGTGCTGCGCACCGCATCCCCGTTCTGCACGTCGCTCGCCACCTGTCGGTGCAGCCAGCTCTCCAGCCGCTGCGCCAGCGAAGCCGCGGCCGTCCCGCCCTCGCGGTTCTGCTTGTAGTGCGTGGCGTAGATGTCGGCGATCGCCTGCGGAAGCGGCGGCCGCACCTTGGGGAACTGCTCGAACATCGATGGCTCGCGCGCGGTCAGGGCTTGGGCGCAGTGTGCGGCAAAGCGTAGGCGATGACGTAGTCGCCGCGTGTCGTCTCCAGCCCGCCATGCCCGCCCGCCGCGATCACGATGTATTGGCGCCCGTCGCGCACGTAGGTCATGGGCGTGGCCTGGCCACCGGCAGGCAGGCGCGCCTTCCACACCTCGATGCCGTCATCGGTGCGGAACGCGCGCAGGAAATTGTCGGTGGTCGCGCCGATGAAGACGAGGCCGCTGGCGGTGGTGATCGAGCCGCCCATGTTGGGCACGCCACGGATATTCCAGAGCGGCCATGGCGCAAGGTCGCGCGTCGTGCCGAGCGGCCTCGACCAGGCGATCGTGCCGTCGCCGAGATCGAGCGCGACGAGCTTGCCCCATGGCGGCGCGGTGCACGGTACGCCGAGCTTCGACGCCAACAGGCCGCGACGCATCGCGTACGGCGTGCCGCGCTGGCGCGAGAAGTCGTAGTCCTCGTATTCGTCCGCGTCACGCTGGGCTTCGTACTGGTCGCGCGGCACCAGCGCCACCACCATCGGCAGGTCGTTGACGTTGAACACGAGGCGCTGCCGCGCGGGATCGAAGGAGGCGCTGCCCCAATTGCTGCCGCCCGCGTAGCCTGGACGCATCAGCGTTCCGCGCAGGCTCGGCGGGGTGAATACGCCTTCCGAGCGCAGCACGCGGATCTTGTCCTTGCACGAATTCCGGTCCCACGCAGTGAAACCCCAAGCATCCGCCTCGGTCACCGGCCCGTTGGGGACCAGGCTCGGCAGCGAAGAAAACGGCTGCGTCGGTGATGCGACTTCGCCGACCACATCGGACTTCGGCACCGCGCGTTCGTGGATCGGGAACAGCGCCGCGCCGGTCTCGCGATGCAGCACGAACACCTGTCCATGCTTGGTG
>JBKJSW010000289.1:0-5349 GCA_046595765.1 Ahniellaceae bacterium | reverse complement strand
CACTGCGACCGCCGGGAAATTCCCGCCCTTGAACTGCGCCCACGAAGCGCCGCGGTCCGGCGAAATCCACAGGCCGAACTCGGTCCCGACGAACAGCATGTCCGGGTTTTCAAGATCTTCGCGCACCACGTGGGCGTAACCACGCACGCCACCCGCAAGCGGTGTTATCAGTGCCTTCCAGGTACGGCCAAAGTCACCCGTGCGATAGACGTGGGTTCCCATGTCGCCGAAGGTGTGGCGATCGAATGCAACGTACGCAACCGCTGGATCGAAACGACTTGCCTCGACCCATGACACCCAGGACGCAGCCGGCATGCCGCGCACATTGCCGGCAACGTTGGTCCAGTTGGCACCGCCGTCGCGTGTCAGCTGGACGTTGCCGTCGTCGGTGCCGACCCAGATGACTTTCGCATCTTTCGGCGATTCGCTGATCGAATAGATCGTGGTGTGCATTTCAGCCGAGGAGTTGTCGATCGTCACGCCACCCGACCTTTCCTGTTGCTGCTTGGTGTTGTCGTTGGTGGTGAGGTCGGGCGACAGCCGCGTCCAGCTCTGGCCGTGATCGCTGGAACGGAACAGGAACTGGGAACCGACGTAAATCGCACCCTTTTCATTCGGCGAGAGATGGATCGGCGTGTTCCAGTTCCAGCGCAGTTTCTCGCCGAAATCGCCCTGCGGCTGAATCGCGCGCGACTCAAGCGTGCGCCTGTTGATGCGGGAAATATTGCCGCCCTGGTACTCGGCATACGCGTAGTCCGGGTCGCTCGGATCAGAAAACGTCCAGAAACCGTCGCCGCCGTAGAGATTTTCCCAGCGCGAATTACTGATGCCGCCGGGATAGGCGGAATCGCCCGCCCAGGAACTGTTGTCCTGCAAGCCGCCATAAACCTGGTACGGGTCCTTGTCGTCGACGCTCGCGTGATAGAACTGCGAGATCGGCAGGTTGCTGCCTTTCCACCAGCGGCTCGCCCCATCGAACGAAATCCACAGCCCACCGTCATCACCGGCAATCACATGCTGGGTGTTGAGCGGATTGATCCATAGATCGTGGAAGTCACCGTGGGCGCCACCCGATACGTTGGTGAAACTCTTGCCGCCGTCTTCGGAAGCAATGAGATTGAGATTCTGCTTGAACAGGCGATCGGGGTTTTTCGGGTCGACGTTGATGCGCGCGAAGTAGAACGGCCGCCACACCATGCTCTGGCTGCGGTCGCGTTCTTCCCATGTCTTGCCGCCGTCGGCGGACCGAAGCAGCGCGCTGCGTGTTGATTCGACCATGGCATAGACCACGCTGGAATCCGAAGGCGCGACGGTGACAGCAATGCGCCCGTAGGGCTTTGCCGGAAAGCCCGCGCTGCCATCCGTGGTCACTTCGGACCAGGTATTGCCGCCGTCGGCGCTGCGATGCAGGCCTGAGCCGCTGGCATCAGTCGGTGACTCGCCGCCGGAACGGAACGTCCACCCGCGGCGACGGAAGTCCCACAGGGACGCAAACATCACGGAAGGGTGCTTCTTGTCGACGCTGACATCGCCGCAACCGGTCGAGGCGTTGGCGCCCTTGAGCACCAGCTTCCAACTGCGGCCGCCGTCGTCGGTGCGATAGAGACCACGCTCGGACGAATCGCTCCAGAGTTTGCCGGGCACGCATGCGAACACACGATCGGAATTGCCCGGATCGATCACAATCCCGGAAATGCGTTCGGATTCGCGCAGACCCATGTTCTGCCAGGTATCGCCGCCGTCAGTGGACTTGTAAATGCCGTCGCCGACCGACACCGAATTGCGCGTCCAGGACTCACCCGTGCCGACCCAGATGGTGCGTGAATTCTTGCGGTCAATCGCCACGGCACCGATTGATTGCACCGGCTGCTCGTCGAACACCGGCTTGAATGTGGTGCCACCGTCCAGCGACTTCCATAAGCCGCCCGAGGCTGCGCCTACGAACAGGGTGATCTTGCCGTCGGGAGTATTGATGGCGTCGAGTGCGCTGATGCGCCCGGACATCTGCGCAGAACCGATATTCCGAGCACCTAGACCCGACACCACGCTGGTGTCGAACCGCACGGGCCGGGCCGGCGCTTGCCTGTCCTGGGCGGCGGCGGACATGGACACGGCAAGCGCGGCAGTTGCGACCATCATCTGCATCTGAAACTGCCTCATGACTGCGTCTCCGACGGATCCGATTGCTGGGTGCCGGGGCGCTCCATGTCCGCGGGATCCTGCGCACGTTCCGCGGGCGGGGGAGGGGGCTCGGCGGATGATCCCGACTCAGCGGGATCCGTGGCTGCGGCTGGCGATTTCGCCGCGCTCCCAGGAAATGCGAATCGCGCTGCATCGAGCTCCACGTTCGCGACCATCCTGTCAATCGTGATTTTTTGAGGCTTGTCGTCCTGTCCCTTGTTGCCGATCGCGAACGAGAAAGGAAAATAGACGCCATCCACTTTTTCGTAGTCGCCGATGTCGGTTTCGACTTCCTGTTCATTGCCGCGCACCGTGCGGCGCGTAACGGTGCGAATCTCGAGGAAGTAGTCGGGATCGAGATACACGACCTCCTGGTCTCCCGCTTTGTCCGTCAGCCTCAGCTTGTGAGCCAACGTGCCGTCGATATCTTCGACGCCAAGATATTCGAGGCGCTTGCCCGCCTCGCGGTATCCGACCAGCGAACCATTGAAATCCGCAGACTCGCGCATGCTCTTGGCGTCATCGGCGGACATGCGTTCCGGATCGCGACGACCCTGAAACGGACTGATCGCCCACCCTTCCTTGCCGTCGAAGGCCTGTACTGAAGTCAGCCCCTGCGCCGTCGCCTCGCTGCGCATCGCGGTGCCGCCGCTGGCGACCTGTTTCAAAGCCAGCTTGAAGTTGCCGTTGAACACAAGCTCGCCCTCGCTCTCGATAGACTTGATCGCTTCGATCCGCTCGAGCCCACCGCGCGCGGCGTAGTTCTTTGCGACCAGCTCCTCAGCTGTGCCCGCCCTCGCGCCGACGCAAGTGAGCGCTGCCGTCAGCGGCAATACGCAGCGGATAATGTGAACTCGTTGCATGCGGAAACTCCCGTCAGGATTGAAGCGAGACGAAAAAACACGTTGAGGGTGTAGAAAACGTCCCGGCACGACTTCCGGAACTTGCCAACGCTCGAGACAGTCGCAGCAAAGCATGTCTTCGAAGACGAAATGCGCGGGTAGGGTACTCTCGCGGGCATTTCTTCGTGCATGTTTTGCTTCGGCGGAAGCTTACCCTCAGTTTTTACGGCGTCGTTGGGGCCCCGTCGACGTCCGCACACGAGGGTCGTCCGGGCCACGCCTCCCGACGCCCGTCAAGTTCGGTAGACGAGATAATTCGCGGCTTTCGCTGCGCAGTCGCCAGCAACTTGAGCTCCAATCACCGAGCGGTTGGCGAGGGCACGATGGCATGCGAGCGCCGCACCGACGGAAACAGTTGCGCCAACAGGGCGCACGCGGACAATGTCCATACGATCAGCGCACCGCTCGGCAGGTCGAACACGGCCGACAGCGCCAAGCCGGACACATAGCCAGACACACCGATCGCATAAGCCGCCATCAGTTGCGATTTGCCGCGCATGCGCGCAGTCGCGAGCGCAGGCACGATGAGGCTCGCAAACACCAGGTACACACCGACCAGTTGCACCGAAGCCGTGATGGCAAGGGCGAACAGCGCGTAGAACATCAAGCCCTCCAGGCGACCTCGCCGCCAGCCCATGACCGCAAGCAGCGCAGCCGACAGCAGCGCGGCGGGAACCAGCTGTGCGTAGCTGACCCACAGGATCTGTCCTACCAGCAGGTCCTTCAGATGCTCTCCACCCTGCGGGTTGTTGGCGAGGAGGAGCACACCACCGGTTGCTGCGAGCACGAACAGTGTGCCGATCAGCGGCTCCTGGTATTCGGGCCAGCGCCGGTCAGTCCATGCCAGCAGGCCTGCGCCGGATAGCGCCGCGATTGCCGCAGCTATTTCCACGGCGAACCCGTGCGTCTCGACACCAGAGTACTGGGCCAGGATCACGCCAAGGGCCGCGATCTGCGCAATGGCGAGATCGATGAAAATGATGCCGCGCGACAATACCTGGCGACCGAGAGGAACATGGGTCGAGAGCACGATGAGGCCGGCGATGCACGCGGGGCCGAGGATGCCGAGGTCGAGCCCGTCGAGATTCACTTCGAAGCTTTCAGCAGCTTGTCGATGGTTGAATCGAAAAAGCCGAAAAGATCCTTGGACTGTGCGTCGCCACCGACGGTGTAAGGCAGCACCACCACCGGCACGTCGGTCCGCTCGGCGAGCCACCGCGCGGGTTTCTGGTCCTGGTAGGCGGCGCTGATGATCGCGTAAGTTCCCTCGGACTTCGTGGCGTTGACCAGGCTCGACAAGTGCGAGCTCGTGGGAGGAAGTCCGGGCTTGGATTCGAGCGCCCCGATCTGCTGCATGCCGAGCCACTTCAGCAGGTAGATCCAGCTGACGTGGTGGACGACGACCTTCTTGCCCTTGAGGGGTGCCGCCGCTGCCTGCCAGCGGATGATTGCGGCTTGCCACTTGCGGGAAAAGTCCGCAAGGCGCTGCTGGTAGACGACTGAGTTCACCGTGTCGAGCACGATGAGGCGCGCCGAGAGGGCCTTCGCCACGATGAGTATGCGGTCGGGGTCCAGGTGGATGTGCGGGTTGCCCTGTGGATGAATGTCACCCGCAGCGCGGTCGAGTGCGGTGGGCTTCTCGAGCGTCACCACATGTTCCGTCGCCATGAAGAGGGCGGGACCGCCGACAACTTTCGAGTTTCCCGATTGCCTCACGAGCTGCGGCAGCCAACCGGCTTCGAGTTCCGCACCGGTGCAGACGACAAGATCGGCCCGACGCATCCTGGCGATGAGACTGGGCCTCGCGTCGATCTGGTGGACGTCCTGTAACGCCGATGTCGCCACGCTGACTTCGATCTTGTCGCCCGCGAGCTCCCGCAGGAGCGCGCCCCATTCGGGCTCGCAGGCGAACACCCGCAAGCCGGCCGACGCAGGAGCCGCACAAAGGAAGAGAAGAAGTAGCAACGTCAGTGATTTTTTCATCAGGGTTCCCGGGATCAGTATTTGTGCGCGCCATGCGCGCCGAGTGAGGTCTGGTACTGCAGGGAGATGACGAAGTCGTTGTCGTCAGGATTGGGGTGGTCTTGGCTTACCTGAAGTCGCAGGAGACTGAACTCGCTGTTGCGCCAAGTCAGCATTGCCGAGTGGCGCGATGGATCGAAGTCGCTGGCGAATGGCCCGCTCTCGTCGGCATGCAACCGATCGTAGCGATAGCCGGCATCCCACGTCCGGTTGATCCGGTAAACATTTTCCAGGTAGCCACCCC
>JBKJSW010000206.1:0-13918 GCA_046595765.1 Ahniellaceae bacterium | reverse complement strand
GCAAACGAAAACGGGCGCCCGAAGGCGCCCGTTTCTTTTCGGGCCTGAAGGCCCTCCCACAGGATCAGTAGCGGTAATGCTCCGGCTTGTACGGGCCTTCGACAGCAACGCCGAGATAGTCGGCCTGGTCCTTGGTGAGCGTGGTCAGCTTTACGCCGATCTTTTCAAGGTGCAGGCGCGCGACTTCTTCGTCGAGGTGCTTGGGCAGAATGTAGACCTTGTTCTCGTACGTGTCCTTGTTGGCCCACAGTTCGATCTGTGCGAGCGTCTGGTTGGCGAACGAGTTGGACATGACGAAGCTCGGATGGCCAGTCGCGCAGCCGAGATTCACCAAGCGGCCATCGGCTAGCAGGAAGATCGCGTTGCCGCCCTCAAAGACGTACTTGTCGACCTGCGGCTTGATATTGATCTTCTCGACGTTCTTCATTTCGGCCAGCGCGTCGACCTGGATCTCGTTGTCGAAATGGCCGATGTTGCAGACGATCGCCTGATCCTTCATTGCCTTCATGTGCTCGACGGTGATGATGTCCTTGTTGCCGGTGGTGGTGACATAGATGTCGCCGCGGCCCAGCGTGGACTCGATCGTGTTGACCTCATAACCTTCCATCGACGCCTGCAGCGCGCAGATCGGATCGATCTCGGTGACCACAACACGCGCACCATAATTGCGCAGCGACGCGGCGCTGCCCTTGCCGACATCGCCATAACCACAGACAACAGCAACCTTGCCAGCCAGCATCACGTCCATCGCGCGCTTCAAGCCATCGGCCAGCGACTCGCGGCAGCCGTAGAGATTGTCGAACTTGGACTTGGTGACCGAATCGTTGACGTTGATCGCCGGCACCAGCAGCTTGCCCGCTTCCATCATCTGGTAGAGGCGATGTACGCCCGTCGTCGTCTCTTCCGAAACGCCGCGCCAGTCCTTGACCACGTTGGTCCAGAAGCCCGGGCGTTCTTTCGCGACGCGCTTCAGCAGGTTCTTGATGATCTGTTCTTCGTGCGACGAGGCCGGCTCGTCTACCCACTTCGAGCCCTGCTCGAGCTCGTAGCCCTTGTGGATCAGCAGGGTGACGTCGCCGCCATCGTCGACGACGAGTTCCGGACCCTTGCCGCCGGGAAACGTCACGGCATCGAGCGTCGCGTCCCAGTATTCCTCGAGTGTCTCGCCCTTCCAGGCGAACACGGGAGTGCCGGTCACCGCGATCGCAGCCGCGGCGTGGTCCTGCGTCGAGAAGATGTTGCATGACGCCCAGCGCACGTCGGCACCGATGTCTTTCAGCGTTTCGATCAGGACTGCCGTCTGGATCGTCATGTGCAGCGAACCGGTGACACGCACGCCCTTGAGCGGAAGGTCGGCAGCGTGCTTGCGGCGGATCGACATGAGACCGGGCATCTCGTGCTCGGCGATGTCGATTTCCTTGCGGCCCCAGTCGGCGAGCGAGAGATCGGCGACCTTGTAATCGTGCGGCGCGGGCGCGCCTTCCTTGCGAATGGCATTCATGGCTTGACTCCAGGTTGAGCGGGCGCCGTTCGTTCCGGCTCGGACGAATCCGAACCCGAAGTCCGTCGAGCCTGTGTCTCCGAAGGGACGGAGGTAATTAAGTAGCAGCTTAATTACCTCCGTCCCCTTTAGACATGCAGCGCCCCTCGACGGCGAGGAGGCAGCTAGTATATCGCTTCGTCGCGATGAAAGGATATAGGGATGCCGAGCGGGCGGCAGCAGGTGGAACGGGTCCTCTCATTCGAAGCCGCTGAGGAAAATCCCTTCCGGCGCGGCGTACGCGCTCGCTGTGCCGCTGCGGATGGACTCGAGTCCCAACATCGTCCGCGGCGGCGGCGGTACGGGCTCGGCCCCGATGAAGACAATCGACGCGGGTCGCAGCCGGCGCAGCGCGGGATCGAAGTCTGCGGCGGAAGCGTCGATCAGATGGCCGATCCGCAGTTCTGAAAAGAAGGCGGCAGGTGTCATGGGCACTCCATCGTGATCGACGCTCGCCGCCGTGGTGGTGTCGATCTGGATGCCCTGCACGGTGGCGAGCGGTGGCGCGATGGCCTGCACAGGCCCGCGCAGTCGGGTGTCGGCCAAATCCGGAGCGCCGCGTTCGCGCACGCGCGTTGCGTAGGCGTGGCCGCTGCCGTCGAGGTAGCCACGCACCTCCACCTAGCGCGGCTGCACGAGCCCGTTCGCCATGATGTCGTCCTCGTCGCGCAGCTGTGCGGAATTGCGCACCGTCACGCCCATGATCGCCACGGATTCGCCCGATACGACTGCGGTCGGGCCAACCGGCGCGATGAAGCGCACGACCGGCCGCACGAATTCGACTACGTCGGCATGGAATTGCTGCGCGGCGGTATAGGTCCCATCAACGGCGATGGCGACGCCTGGGTCGAGGTCGTCGCGCGCGCCGTATACGTAAAGGGTCTGCGCATCGAGCTCTACGCGCAGCGGACCGAGTTGCACGTGCGCGTCGTCCGGAACTGCGGTAATCAGCGCCTGTACGAAACCGGCGGCGCCGACCGTGCCCGGCGGCACCGGTGTCACGCAGCGGGCATCAAATACGGTATTGAGCCGGGTGCCCGGCGGAAACGGGTCGATGGGCGTCGCGCGCAGTTCGACGAACTCGCCGACCACGGGTTGCGCCGCGCCGCAGTCCGCGAATGCGAGCCCCGCACTGTCGACCCATTGCTCGCCGACGCGGAGGGTGCCGGCGCCCATTTCCTGCACCATGCCCGCGAGCAGGAACTTGTTCGGTGCGGCATCGAGTCTCTCCACCAGGGTCGCCAGCAGCGTCCCGTTCGAGTCGAGCAGGCCCGCGGTGGCCAGCGAAGTGCCGATCGGCAATTGTGCGGGATCGGTGAATCCGGCTCGCGTGGTGTCCGAAGTGAAAGTAAGCGGTTGGCCTAGCACCGCAAACGGTTCCGAGGACGTGACCGGGCCGATCAGCGTGTAACTGAAGACCAGCGTGGGCACGGCTCCTGCGGGTGCTTGCGCCCGCGCCGCGGGTGCGGCGTCCTTCCACACCACGTGCATGCCGTCGCTGCGGCGCGAGAGATCGGCAAACGTCGCAACCACGCCGTCGATGACAACGGGTGTATCCGGCGCGAGCGTGTACGCGCGCCCATTGACGCGAAGCGTGGTTGAAACGGGCTGGGCACCTGCATTCGTCACGCAGGCAAGCAGGGCGAACGCCAGCCATCTCTGGAACGTGGACACGGGTTTCTCCGCGCAGTGTCGACGGACCGGCCCGCGTCGCAGCACTTTGCTGCACGACGGGTTACACCGGGATGACTTGGGTCAAGCGGGTCGAAATGTGCCGGGTTACCTTCGGCGGCGAAGCTGTCAACGCGAGCGTCGCGGATCGCGGCGAGGATCGCCCGGCATCAAGCCGCCTGTCACCTGCCGATAGGCGCCGGAGGTTCGCGGGTCGGGCCAGCCGTCCCCGCGAAGGAAAACGCCAGTGTGGATGTTGAGCCTGCGCTGCAGCGCAGGGGAGAGCCGTTTACAACTTGGCGGCCTTGCGTAGCTGCTCAGCGCGGTCAGTCAGCTCCCACGAGAACGAGGTGGCGGTGTGTTCCTTGCCGGCGCCGTCCTTGTAGCTCACTTTTTCAGGCTTGCGCCCGAAATGGCCGTACGCGGCGGTCGACTGGTAGATCGGATGGATCAGGTCGAGCATTTTGATGATGCCGTACGGGCGCAAATCGAAATGTGCGCGGATCAACTTTTCGATCTGGTCGTCGGCGATCTTTCCGGTGCCAAAAGTGGTCACCGAAATCGATGTCGGCTCGGCCACGCCGATTGCGTAGCTGACCTGCACTTCGCAGCGGCCGGCCAGGCCTGCGGCGACGACGTTTTTCGCAACGTAGCGCGCCGCATACGCGGCCGATCGGTCGACTTTGGAAGGATCCTTGCCCGAAAACGCGCCACCGCCGTGCCGCGCCCAACCGCCGTAGGTGTCGACAATGATCTTGCGACCCGTGAGGCCGCAATCGCCCACCGGGCCGCCAATGACGAACTTGCCGGTCGGGTTGATGTGGTAGCGCGTGCCCTTGTGCAGCCACTTGGTCGGCAGCACCGGCTTGATGATGGTTTCCATCACCGCTTCGTGCAATTCCTTCTGCTTGACGTCGGGCGAATGCTGCGTAGACAGCACCACCGCGTCGATCGCGACGGCCTTGCCGTTCTCGTAGCGCAGGGTGACCTGGCTCTTGGCGTCGGGACGCAGCCACTTGATCTTGCCCTTCTTGCGCACCTTCGCCTGCTGCTCGCAGAGGCGATGCGCGAGATGGATCGCGGCCGGCATGAAGCTGTCCGTTTCGCTGGTCGCGTAGCCGAACATGAGCCCCTGGTCGCCGGCACCCTGTTCCTCGGGCTTTTTGCGGTCCACGCCCTGGCTGATCTCGGGGCTTTGCTTGCCGATGAGGTTGATCACGCCGCAGGTGGCGCCATCGAAACCTACTTCGGACGAGTTGTAGCCGATGTCGAGGATCACCTTGCGCGTCAGTGCCTCGAGGTCGATCCAGGCCTCCGTGGTGATCTCGCCTGCGACGATCGCGACGCCGGTCTTGACCATTGTTTCGCAGGCCACCCGCGCGCGCTTGTCCTGGCGCAGGATGGCGTCGAGGACCGCGTCTGAAATCTGGTCGGCGACCTTGTCGGGATGACCTTCGGAGACCGATTCGGAGGTGAACAGCGTGCTGGACATCGAGTGTATATCCTTCAATGCGGATGAAAGGATGAAAAGGGCGCGCATAATAGCGCAGCGCGCGGACCGCGGGTGCGCGCGGTTGGCGCCGGCAGGATTCTAACGGCAGCGTGCATCTGGCCGTCGCGGTCGCGAGTTAAGCCGCGCGCGTCTGAAGCATGCTTGAACATTGGTGCACGACTTTCATCCTGCTGCCCGTACGGGTGCAGCGGACACGGCAGAATAAGTGGCTCGCGCGTCGACGCGATCATCATTTTCAACAGACGGTTGCGCCTCGGGAATCAGCTCATGAAGCACACCATCAGCCTCGCCGCCACGCTCGCAGCAATCGCCGCATCGGCAACCGCTCCCGGATTAGCCGCAGACCATGGCGCCGCTGTCCTGCAAGGCGGGATGGCACGCTGGTCCTTGGTCGACGCGAAGGAATGCGGCATCTTCGGTCGTCGTTATGCCGCAGTAGACGGCGTCTGTTACTTCCCGGTCGACATGAAGGCGAAGCCCGGCGTGACCGAAATAGCGCTATGGGACACCAAGGGCGCGCGCACGCTTGGCACGTTGACCGTCAGCGAACGGGAGTGCTCCGAGACGGAAATCACGCTTGGCGACGCCACCTACATGAAGGTGAGCGACGAGAACGCGGCGCGCAGCAGAGAGGAACGCGCCCGCATCGTCAAGGCGGTAGCGGGCGCCGCAGGCGATCCGGGTTTCGTCCTGCCGCTTGGCGCTCCGGCAGAGGGCGTTGCGACCAACGACCCCACTGATTTCTGCGAGCTGCGCGTCTACAACGGTGGACTGGTGAAAAGCCGCCACACCGGTCTCGACTATCCCCTGCCGGAGGGCACGCCCGTCGTCGCCGGCGCGGACGGTACCGTGACGCTTGCCGCAGATCAGTTCTACACCGGCAACACCGTGGTGGTGGACCACGGCGGCGGCCTCGTCACCATGGTCTTCCATCTGAAGGACGTCGCGGTCGAACAGGGCGCCACCGTAAAGCGCGGCGACCGGCTCGGGACCGTGGGCAGCACTGGCCGGTCGACCGGCCCGCATTTGCACTTCGGCGCCCGATACCAGAACCAGAGGATCGACGCGGGCGCGCTGATAGGCGACCCCGCGACATTGTCGGGCGTCGGCGAAGCCCCACCGCTGTCAGCGGACGCTGCCGCCGCCGCCGCCGATGGCGGCAGGCCGGGCAGTGAGAACGCCGCGCCGTCCGTGGGTGCGGAGACGGCCGTCGACGCTGGCGTACGCAAAGGGCAACCGACGAGATACGCAGGAGATCCGGAGTCCGCCGACATCGCCGATCCGCAGGAAGACGCCATCGAGGCCGAAGCGGAGGCGCAGGAGAAGGCCGATGAGGCCGCGAAGTTCCAGTAGCGCTACGCGCGGCTGACTCTCTCCGCGCGTCTTTGCGCCGCAGGCTTTTGCACAGCCGGACCATGTCCGGCTCGGGATGCGCCGCGGCGTGCGCAAGAGCACCGGCACGTAGCGGCGCTCTACCGGACCAGGCTCAGTGGTGCTTGGCAGCGCTCTACAAGCGCTTAATGGCGCGTCCTCGGATACGCCGCCTCCGCTGCCTCGAACCATTCGCCCACCAGCGCGCGCTGGGTCGGTGCGCACGTGGCGGTTTGCATCGCTACCCGTAACGCGCGCAAAGCGGGACGGTCCGAGCAGTACCAGCCAATGTGCTTGCGCGCGATGCGCACGCCCGCGCCGGGACCATAGAACGCGTACAGCGCGTCGAGGTGGTGCAGCAGCACCGTTCGTATCGCTTGCGGGGCGGGCTCCTCCGGCAGCGTTCCGTCAGCGAGGTATTGCGCGATCTCGCGGAAGATCCACGGTCGACCCTGAGCTGCTCGCCCGAGCATCAGCGCATCGGCGCCGGTGGCACGCAACACGGCCAGTGCTTGCGCCGGGGTCGCCACGTCGCCATTCGCGATGACCGGAATGCGCACCGCCTGCTTGATGGCCGCGATGGTTTCGTATTCCGCGTGGCCCTCGAAACGGTCCGCGCGCGTCCGCCCATGCACTGCAAGCGCGGCGACGCCGCACGCTTCGGCTATGCGCGCGACCTCGAGGCCGTTGCGGCTGTTGGCATCCCAGCCCGTGCGTATCTTCAGCGTGACCGGGACGTCCACCGCCCGCACCACCTGGTGGAGGATGCGGGCGACCAGCGGCTCGTCACGCAGCAGCGCGGAACCGGCGTCGATGCGGCACACTTTCTTGGCCGGACAACCCATGTTGATGTCGATAATCTGCGCGCCCTCGTCGACATTGAATCGCGCGGCATCTGCCAGCATCGACGGGTCGTAGCCCGCGATCTGCACGCTGATCGGCGCCGGCTCGCCTTCGTGGTCGCGGCGCAGCCGCGATTTGCGGGTGTCGCGCAGCGCCAGGTCCGCGTGCGTCATCTCGGATACGCAGAGGCCCGCGCCGTGTTGCTTGCAGAGCATGCGAAAGGGCTTGTCGGTGACGCCTGCCATCGGCGCGAGAACGAGGGCCGGCGCAATGGTGTAGGGACCGATCTGCATGCGGCGATTCTATCCGCAGCGCAAGTTGGCCTGGGCACGGTGCTTCCTGCTATCGAAAGCGACGTGCGATTGCCGCAGGCGTGGGCATCGCGGGGGCGGTGCCGACCATTTCGGTCGAAAGCGCGGCGGCACGATTGGCGAGCGTAACCAGCGCGTTGAAAGGTGCCTGAGGGGCCGTCGCCAGCGCCGCAGCCAGCGCGCCGCTGAAGGCATCGCCCGCACCCGTCGTATCGATCGCGTTGACCTGTTCGGGGGCGAGGCGATAGAAGCGTCGCGCGTCCCCGGCGGCGAGCGGTGCGTCGGCAGCGTGCGAAACGAAGCATCCCTGCGCGCCCAGCGTGATCACCACGGTCGCGACGCCCAGTGCGCGGCACTGGGCGTCAAGCGTGCCGTCGTCCAGGGCAGCGACCGCGGCGCCGTCGATCATCGAACCCACGCACTGCCTGAGCAGCAACGCGAACTCGGTCTCGTTGGGCGTGACGAGATCGCATTCCGCAAGGATCCGCGCATCGAACCCGCCCGGCACGGGCGCGGGATTCAGCACACGCCGCAAGCCATGCTCGCGCGCGAGCGACAGCGCCGCCCGCACCGCGTCGAGACCCGTTTCGAGTTGCGTGAGCAGCACGCGCCGGCCCGCGAATGCGTCCGCGTTCTCACGCACGAATCCCGGGCTCAACGCTTCGTTCGCGGCGAGGTTCACGACGATGCGATTGTCGCCTCGCGCATCCACCAGGATGCTGGAAGACGCGGTCGGCGCGTCCGCGCACGTCTGCCATCGGCACGCCACGCCTTCGGCAGCGGCGAACTTGCGTGCCGAAGCAGCCAGTCCGTCGTCACCCAGCGCGCCGATGAAGACCGTCGGCGCGCCCAGCCGGTGCGAAGCGATCGCCTGGTTGAAACCCTTGCCGCCCGGCCCGGTATTGAATCCCGTCGCGCGCACTGTCTCGCCGGTGTCCGGGAAACGCTCGCACAACCACGCGTGATCCTGAACGTAGCTGCCCACCACCACGACACCCATGGCGTCAGGATCCCGTTCGATGCGGAGTCAGACCCGCACCTGCGGGTCGACGACAGGGTCGTTGTGCAGGGCGCTGAGCGCAGCGGGGTCGTGCTTGTACCTGAACATGAACAGGAACAGGATCGCGACCGCCAGGGAATACAGGGCGAAGGTCATCCAGATTCCGTACCAGTCCTTTGACTGGTCGGGGCTGGTGAAGTACTGGTCGATGATGATGCCGCTCAGCACGCTGCCGAGTACGGCGCCGACGCCATTGGTCATCATCATGAAGAGGCCCTGCGCGCTGGCGCGAATCCTCGGGTCGCTCTGCGTCTCGACGAACAGCGAACCGGAGATATTGAAGAAGTCGAATGCCATGCCGTACACGATGCACGAAAGCACGATCATCCACAGACCCGGACCCGGGTCGCCGTAGGCGAAGAGGCCGAAGCGCAGCGCCCAGGCGACCATGCTGATGAACATCACGCGCTTGATGCCGTAGCGGCGCAGGAAGAACGGGATCGTCAGGATGAACAGCGTTTCCGAGATCTGCGAAATCGACATGATGATGGCGGGGTAGCGCACCGCCAGCAGGTCCTTGTACTGCTCGACGTTGGCGAAGTCGTGCAGGAATGTGTCGCCGTAGGCGTTGGTCAACTGCAGCGCCGCCCCAAGCAGCATCGCGAACAGGAAGAACACCGCCATCTTGCTGTCCTTGAACAGCGAAAAAGCCGTCAGCCCCAAGGTATCGACCAGCGAACGCTTCGGGCCATTCCTCAGCTGCGGCGGACACTTCGGAAGCGTGAAGGCATACAGCCCAAGCATCAGCGAGGCGGCCGACGCCACGTAGAACTGGCCGGCGGACGTTTCGAGTCGCAGCAGGCTGATGGTCCAGAGCGCGACGATGAAGCCGATCGTTCCCCAGACGCGGATCGGCGGATAGTCCCGCACCACGTCCTTGCCTTCATTCTTGAGCGCCGAGTAGGCGACCGCGATCGAGAGCGAGATCGTCGGCATGTAGAAACACATGGTGAGCAACATCACCCAGAACATCGTGGTCGGGTCGCCGACCATGGGCACGGTGAACAGCACCACCGCGCCCGCGAGATGGAATACGCCGTACAGCTTTTCGGCGTTGATCCATTTGTCGGCGATGACGCCGGCGATGGAGGGCATGAACAGCGAGGCGATGCCCATGGTCGAGAAGATCGCGCCGAACTCCGCGCCGGACCACTGCTTGTTCTGAAACCAGTAGGCGCCGATGGTGATGAGCCAGGAGCCCCACACGAAGAACTGCAGGAAGCTCATCAGGATGAGGCGGAGCTTGAGGCTCATGGGGCGTGAATCCAGGGCAGCAACCGATGCCGCAGGCTAGTGAACCCCCGCCATCGCCGCAAGGCGTCGGGGCCGGCTGGCGATTCCGGCCGCGGTGCGCGCACCGCAAAGGACATTGCGCCGCTTGTGCGCGGGCGACTGTGCGGACGAGGCAAACGCGCGTGGACCGGGATTCGACGATTACACTGGAGACGTCACGCAGGGAGTCGACGAATGCACGCGATGCCGTATCGCAGCCTCGGCAGGTCAGGGCTCAAGTTGTCCGCGTTTTCGCTGGGGGCGTGGATCACGTTTGGCACGACGCTCGGCCGTTCGGAAGCGCGCGAGCTGGTGCATCGCGCGTTCGACGCAGGCATCAATTTCTTCGACAACGCCGAAACTTACGGCAACGGCGAGGCCGAGCGGATCATGGGCGACGTGATCGCCGACTTGCGCCTGCCGCGCGACGCCTTCTGCGTGTCGAGCAAGGTTTTCTTCGGCGCCACGAAGCTTCCACGGCCCACGCAGCAGGGACTGTCGCGCAAGCACGTTCGCGATGCTTGCGATGCCGCGCTGCGGCGGCTGCGCGTGGATTACCTCGATCTCTATTTTGCCCACCGTCCCGATCCGGACGTGGCCGTGGCGGAGACCGTGCAGGCGATGGACCAGCTCGTGCGCGCCGGCAAGGTGCTGTACTGGGGCACGTCCGAGTGGCCGGCGGAAGCGATCGCCGAGGCGCATCGCATCGCCGCGGATCTCCACCTGGTCGCACCGACGATGGAGCAACCCCAATACAACCTGCTCCATCGCCAACGGGTTGAAAGCGAGTACGCGCCGCTGGTTCGCAAGCTCGGGATGGGACTCACGACCTGGTCGCCACTTGCATCCGGTGTGCTCACCGGCAAGTACAACGAGTCGCCGCCCGGTGATTCGCGCCTCACGCGCCCTGGCTACGAATGGTTGCAGCGGCTGGCCTTCGGCCCGGACGATCGCACGCTTGCGCAGGCGCGACGTTTCATCGCAGTGGCAAAAGAGCTCGACCAGCCGCCGCATCGCCTGGCGCTGGCATGGTGCCTGCGCAATCCCGATGTCTCGACGGTGTTGCTCGGCGTGAGCAGGCTCGAGCAGCTCGACGACAATCTCGCTGCGTTGCCACTGGTGGATGCGGTGCCGCCAGCAGACTGGCACCGCATCGAGGACTGTTTCGCCCACTGAATCACCCGTCTCCGGTACCGGCCCTCGTTGGAGCGCGCCGTGCGCGCGAGCGGCGTCGCGACAGCGTTCGGCATGCGCGCGTACCTCGTCGCGGGCATGGCGACTCCTACAGACTTTTCATGCGCTGAATCCGCGCGGCGGTGGCGGTGCGGGTAGAGCCGGTGGCGCCGGCGCTGCAGGCGGTGGTGGTATCGAGCCCGTGGCAGGCGGCGCCGGCGGGGTGGGAGGTGCGGGCGGGGCAGGCGGCGCCACCAGCACGTCGCGCAGGGTCGGGGTCGCAACGCTGACAGACAGCGGCTTGCGATCGCGAATGACGTCCAGTGAAGCGCGCGTTCCCTTGCCCCGGCCCATCATGGCGCGCATCAGTTCCCGATGACCGAGTACCGGCTTGCCATTGGCGCGGGTGATGACGTCGCCGGTGCGCAGTTCGGGAAAAGTGTTGCCTTTGTTGTCGAGGACCAGTACTCCCGACTCTGCGCCGAAGTGCCGCCCGAGCTCGCGATTGAGCGGCGCGAGTTGCAGTCCTCCCAGCCCGGCGCTGCGGAACACCATCGCCCGAGGATGTGGCGTGTGCGCTCCCATCGCCTTGCCGCCCTCGCGGACGATGATCCTGCGGCGCTGGTGTGCGCCGTCGTGCGCCGTCTCGACGTCGGTTTCCAGTCCGTCCAGGTCGATCATCGCCTCGGGCGCCATGCCGTCGAGATTGGTATCGACATCCACGTCGAAATCCATGTCCAGGTCGATGTCGAAGTCGGGGTCGCCCGACCACAGCGGCATGCTATGCGCCGCCATCAGTCGCGGACTGATCAGCAGGTTGCGTTGCGAACCGTCGCGCACCACGGTGACCGCGACTTTCTGACCTTCCTGTAACGGACCGATTGCGGCGAGCGCGGAGTCGATGCCCGCTGCGGCGCCAAGCAATTGCTTGCCATTGACCGCGAGCAGGGTGTCGCCGGCGCGCACGCCTGCCTGCTCGGCTGGACCGCCGGGCGTGACGGCGCGAATGCCGACGCCTTCGCCACTATCGTCCAGCACCACCCCGAGCAGCGGGCGGGAGCCGATGTTGCCGTGCGGCGTTCCGCCGGTCTTGAATTCGTAGCGAAAGGCGTCGCGCTGTCCGAGCTGCATGGACAGTTCGGCAACCTTCTGCGCCGCCTCCTGCAAGCGCCCGCGCGCATCCGCAATCTCTTTCTCGATGCGCACACGATCAGCAGGCGACAGCGGTGCCGTCGGCGCCGTCGAGCGCGCACCGCCGTCCACCCTCCTGATCACCACCCGTTTTTCGGGCGCCGCGACCGGCGCGGATTCCGCGGCGACGGCGGCACCGCAAAGGGCAAGGCTCAACGCACTCGACAGCAGGCGACTTTGGAACATTTCAATTCTCCAGGCAGGTTCGAGGGGTACTCGGGATGTCAAAGGACGCTCGGCGCCGACGCATTCGGCATGGACAGTGCGAGCGGCTCGCCTTGCAGGGTCACGAGCTGTTCAAGCAGCCCTACGCGACGTTGCCAAAGCTGGTTGCGCTCGGCGTCGTTGCCGGAACGCGTGAGGCGCTGATCGACATTGGCGATCAGGTTTTCGATTTCGACGCTGGCCGACGCCGACCCGATGTCCTGCGGCCATTGCGCGCTGCCGCTGTCGACCAGCCAGCGCTCGAGCGAGCCGCTGCGCTGGATCAGCGCGATCTGCGTGGCGGACGGCGCAGGCTGGCGAGCTCCGACGGCGGGCGTGCCGACCACGACTTCCGTCGTGCCCTCGATCGCGGCGGGCGCCCGCCCGTTCCATGGGGCGAAGCCGAACCAACCGGATACCAGCGCGAGCGAGGCCGCCGCTGCGACCGGAATCCAGCGCGCCTGCGGGCGCGGGTTCCGGGGTTGCGCCGACGCCGCCTGCAATAGCGGTGCGATCTGCGTCCACGGCGACGGGTCCGGTCCGACCTGCGGCAAGGATCGCAGCGCGCTGGCGAGCCGTTCAAGTTCGGCTGGGTCAACCAGCGGGACGATGTCAGGCGACTGCATGTCGCAACTCCTGTGCGGGGGCGTGCATCAACTCGCGCAGGCGCCGTGCGCCACGTTGCACCTGCGACTTGGAAAAACTCAGGCTGCGCCCGAATTCCCTCGCGATTTCCTCGTGGCTGTAGCCCTCGACGAGATGCAGCCAGAGCACGCTGCGCGTTTGCGCGGGCAGTTGCGAGAGTCCCTGCTCGAGGTCGATCCAGTCGGGCAGCGATGTCGTTTCGTCGGCGATCTCGTCATCCAGTTCGCCGTGCGGCGGTTTGTTCGAACGCAGCCGCACCAGCGCTGCATTTACCGCGATCTTCCGCAACCACGACCAGAAGGGTGCTTCGCCGCGGAATTGCTCGATGCGCGTGTGCACCTGCAGGAAGGTGTCCTGCAGCACTTCGCGCGCGTCCTCGCGGTCGGCCAGCATTCGCCAGGCCATGTTGTGGATCGGTCGCTCGAACATTCCGTACAGGGTCGCGAACGCCGCTGACTCGCGCCGGCGCAGACCGGCGAGTAGTTCGGGCGGGGTATCGACGGCAAATGCACTGCTCACAATGCGTAGGATGCACCCCGCGCCGGAAAAGTCGCAGCGCGTCGAAATCATCAGGCGCCGCCGCCGCGCCCGAGGCCGGGCAATCGCGGGGGGCTATACTCGTTGCCTGCACCAACGGGGGAGGGTGGCAATGGAATTCGGCGGCGTACTGGGCTTCATCGTTCTTGCGTTCGTGGTGGTCATCCTGTTCAAGGCCGTGCGCGTCGTGCCGCAGGGCTACGAATACACCGTTGAGCGTTTCGGCAAGTACACGCACACGCTGTCGCCAGGGCTTGCGCTGCTGTTTCCGTTGATCCAAAGCATTGGTCGAAAGATGAACATGATGGAGCAGGTCCTCGAGGTGCCCTCCCAGGAGGTCATCACCAAGGACAACGCGCTGGTCAAGGTTGATGGCATTGTGTTCTTCCAGATTCTGGATGCCGCCAAGTCGGCGTACGAGGTGTCCAATCTGCAGCAGGCGATCATCGCGCTGGTGATGACCAATATTCGTACCTCGATCGGCTCGCTCGATCTCGACGAGTCGTTGTCGAAGCGCGACGAGATCAACGCCCGTCTGCTGCGAGTCGTGGACGAGGCGACGCATCCGTGGGGTCTCAAGGTCAACC
>JBKJSW010000155.1:0-5019 GCA_046595765.1 Ahniellaceae bacterium | reverse complement strand
GATGGCCTTGCTCGAATCCACCCGCAGGTCATGGCAGATGAGCGCAGCGCCCTCCGGCGTCAGTCGCGGTTCGCGTTGCGTCACCATGCTCCAGAGGTCCTGGGCACGCGCCACCGTGTGCAACAGGGTTGGCGACATCGCTTTCGCCGGCACGCGGCGACCCAACCGCCGTGCCGCAAGCGTGAGCAACTGCATGAAGGTCGCGTGTTCGCCACCGAGCAGATAGCACTCGCCGAAGCGCTGTCGTTCCCACGCGCGAACGTGCGCCAGCGCCACTTCGCGCACATCCGCGAACGGGCCTGAACCCGGTGGCACGCCGGGCAGCGAGTCCTGCTCGATCATGCGGAACATGCGCGACCAGTTCTGCGTGTCGCCCGGACCGAGCAGGTGCGATGGATAGGTCACGATCACCTTGAGCCCATGGTCTTCCGCGGCCTTCCACACCAGTTCTTCGGCCAGTGCTTTGGTGCGCGCGTAGTTGATATTCGATTTCGTCGCCACCAGCGGGGCGTCGTCGCGCAGCAGTTGGTTCTTGCCAACGCCGAGCGCCGATACCGACGAGGTATGGACGAAACCCGCCACCTGATAGCGCTTGGCGGCTTCCAGCACGATGCGCGTGCCTTCGACGTTGACCAGCGTCTGCTGTGCGTTGCGCTGCCGCCACACGTTGGTGTCGGCGGCGATGTGGAAAACGACATCGGCGCCACGCGCCATTGCGAGGTCGATGCTGGCCGCGTCGGTGACGTCGCCGGGCAAGGGCACCGCGCCCAAACCCCGCAGCACCTGCGCCTGCGCGGGTCGCCGGAACAGCGCGTGCACCACGACACCACGTGCGACCAGTTCGCGCACGACGTGCCGACCGAGAAATCCCGTGGCGCCCGTGACCAGCGCCGTGCTCTTGCTCATGCAGCAGCTCCCTCGCAATCAGTCGCTAAGATACGCCGCTCCGCGCGCAACGCTCAATCCTGCCGCCCTGCCTGCGTTCCCGGCCTTGCGTGGTCGGGTGCCGGTGCCCTCGCGTTGCTGCGCACCAGCGTTCCATCACCCTCATCGCCTCTCCCGCCGGGAAAGGAACCACGGCGGCACCGAGATGACTTTCCGACTGCTTCCATCGCCGCGCCTGCGCACCGAAGTGCTCGCCACGTTCTGGCTGGCCCTGCCGATCGTAGGTGGACAATTGCTCAGCGTCGCGATGAACGTGGCGGATACGTTGCTGGCGGGACATCTGTCGACGCGCGTGCTCGCTGCAGTCGCGATGGGATACCAGATCTGGGTACTGGCGCTGCTCGCGGTGCTGGGACTCATGCTGGCGCTGACGCCTACGGTGGCGCAGCTCGATGGCGCCGGACGGCGCGCGGAGGCGGGCGCGATCTTCCGGCAGGCCCTGTGGCTGGCAGTGGCGCTCGGCGCCGTGCTGTTCGTCGGCATCCGCCTGTCGCAGCCGTTGCTTGTCGCATTCGGCGTCGATGCCGGGATCGTGCCGGAAGCCGTGGCCTTCCTCGATGCGATTGCATGGGGCACCTTCCCGCTGGCGCTGTTCTTCGCGTGCCGCTATTTCAGCGAGGGCCTGTCGCTGACCAAGCCGGCGATGTACTTCGGCATCCTCGGGCTGGTGGTGCTGGTGCCGCTGGCGTGGGGGCTCATGTACGGCCGCCTCGGTCTGCCGGCGCTCGGTGCGCAGGGTGCAGGAATCGCGCACGCGGCGGTGCTGTGGCTGCAGGCAATCGCGTTTCTTCTCTACATCGCGCGCCGTCGCCATTACCGCGCGGCACAGCCGTTCGCGCGCTTCGACGGGCCCGATGTGCCGGCGCTGGCGGCGCTGCTGCGCGTCGGGCTGCCGATGGGAATCGCGATCCTCATGGAGGGCGGCCTGTTCGTGTCGACGGCATTGCTCGCGGGTTCGCTCGGCACGCTCTCCGCAGGTGCGCACCAGATCGCGATCAACGTAGCGTCCATCGCTTTCATGTTGCCGCTCGGCATCGGCATGGCAACGACGGTGCGCATCGGCAACGCGGTCGGCCGTGGCGATCCCGAAGGAATCGCCTGGGCGGCTCGCGCCGGCATCGCCATCACGCTTGCGACGCAAGCCGTTTCGGCCGCGCTGCTGGTCGCGATCCCGGCACTGATCGTTGCCGCGTACACGCAGGACACGGGTGTCGCGACGGTTGCCATCGGCCTGCTCTGGCTGGCCGCGATCTTCCAGTTCGCGGATGGCCTGCAGGCGTTTTTCAATGGCGCGCTGCGGGGCCTCAAGGACACGCTGGTGCCGATGGTCATCACGATCGTCGCGTACTGGGGCATCGGCTTTGGCCTCGGCTGGTGGCTCGGCATCGTGCGCGGCGGCGGCGTGCGCGGCCTCTGGATCGGACTCATCGCCGGCCTCACTGCTGCGGCGATCGGCCTGGGCTGGCGTTTCGCCACGCAGCTGCGGAACCGGGTGCGCGGGTAGGCACTGCGGAGAAAGCCCAGCAATGCATAGTTTCAGGCCGGACACTGCCGGCCGCAGCCGCGCCGTCGTGGCAGGCAGTGCCCGCCCTACGACTGCTCAGTCTTGGTGGCGGAAAGTGTCTGCCCTGCGACTGCCCAGTAAGAGTTGATCCCTCTGCAGCCCTCCGGGAATCCCCGCCGGAGGCGAGAGTTGAGCGCGCTCGGCTATGCTGCGCGCCCGCACGGGTAGCCATCGGTCACGGTGACCTTTGAACGATGCCGCGCGTCCCCAATGTCGTTAGCCTCGCCCCATTCCCGAACGCGAACCTCTCATGACCACGACCGCCGACGCCGCGCCACCGCGCAAGCTGTTCCTTCCGTTCCGCATGATCCGCGGGTTCTGGCGTGCGCTCGATTTCTCGCGGCGCCTCGTGTTCAACTTCATCTTCCTGCTGATCCTCGTGCTGATCATCGCTGCGATCGGTCGCGACGCTGCACCCGTGATCGAGAAGACCGCGCTGGTCGTCAATCCCGAAGGCGCGATCGTCGAGCAGTACACGGT
Source organism: Ahniellaceae bacterium (assembly GCA_046595765.1). Taxonomy (GTDB): domain Bacteria; phylum Pseudomonadota; class Gammaproteobacteria; order Xanthomonadales; family Ahniellaceae; genus JBBQNY01. The sequence continues at coordinate 2,030 of JBKJSW010000155.1, read as the reverse complement.
CGATCCGGCGTCGCGCATGTTCGCGAAGGCACTCGGTGAGGAAACCGGCGAGGTGCAGCTGCGCGACATCGTGCGCGCCATCGACGTCGCCGCGAAAGACGGCAACATCGCGCGCCTTGTCATCGTTCCCGACGGCATCCTCAGCGTCGGCATGGCGCAACTGCACGAGATCGCGGCCGCGATCGGACGTTTCCGTGCGACCGGCAAGCCGGTCATCGCATTTTCGGAAGGCATGGACCAGCGCGGCTATTTCCTCGCGGCGCAGGCCGACAAGGTGTACCTCGATCCCGACGGCGGCATGATCCTGCAGGGGCTGGAGCGCTATCGCACCTACTTCAAGGACGGCCTCGACAAGCTCGGCATCGAGATGAAACTGTTCCGCGTCGGCGAATTCAAGTCGGCGGGCGAGCCCTACATCCTCAATCAGCAGTCGCCGGAAGCGCGCGAAGCCGATCTCTACTGGATGAGCGACGTGTGGCAACGCTACCTCGTCGACGTGGGGGCCCGCCGCAAGCTGACGCCCGCGGCCATCACCGCGCAAATCGACGGCGCGGTCGAAGGCCTCAAGGCCGTCGACGGCGATCTGGCCAAGTTCGCGCTGGCCAACCGCTGGGTCGATGCGCTCAAGACGCGTGACCAGTTCCGCAAGGAGTTGATCGCCGCGGGCGCGCTCGACGATGAGGAAGACAGCTTCCGCCAGGTGCACTTCGAACACTATGCCGAACTCGCGGAAGCGCTCGACGTCACCAGGCGTGGCGATGGTGTCGCCGTGGTGGTGGCACAGGGCGAGATCGTCTACGGCGAGCAGCCGCCGGGAATGGTTGGCGGCGAGTCCGTGTCGGAGCTGATCGAAGACGCGCGCGAGGACGAGCACGTCAAGGCGCTGGTGCTGCGCGTCGATTCACCCGGCGGCGGCGTGTTCCCCTCGGAGCAGATCCGGCGCGAAGTCGAGCTGACGAAGGCGGCGGGCAAGCCAGTGATCGTCTCGATGGGGAACGTGGCGGCCTCTGGCGGCTACTGGATCAGCATGAACGCCGACGAGATCGTGGCTGACCCGAGCACGATCACCGGCTCGATCGGCATCTTCGGCCTTATCCCGAACGCGGTCGGCACTATGCAGAAACTCGGGCTGAACACCGACGGTGTCGGCACCACGTGGCTCGCGGATGCGGGTGACCCCACGCGGCCATGGGATCCGCGCGTGGGCGAGCTGATCCAGAGCGTGATCAACAACGGCTATGGCAAGTTCGTGGGCAACGTCGCGGCGGCTCGCAAGAAGCCGGTGGCCGCCGTCGACGCCATCGCGCGCGGACGTGTATGGAGTGGCGAGCAGGCACGAGCGCGCGGCCTGGTCGACCGCATGGGCACGTTGCGTGATGCCATCGCACTCGCCGGTGAACGCGCGAAGCTCGGTACTGACTTCCCGGTTCGCTACGTCGAGAAGGAACTGTCCCCGTTCGAACGCTTCGTAGTCGGCTGGGGCACAACCCGCATGGGCGCATACATCGCCGGCAAAATGATCGGCACCGAGGCCGCGTTTCTGCCCGAACGCCAGCGCGCGGAACTCGCGGGTCTGCTGCGGCTGACGGAGCAGGCCAATGCCAAGCGCGGCGTCTCGCTGATCGCCCACTGCGAGTGCGCGCTATAGGGCGAGTGCGCTTTTACTCCTAAGCACCTGTCGAAGCGCAGCCCAAGCGGCTGCATTTCGATGCTGCATGCGCTTTGCAGGCAATGCGCCGCGTCAAGTGTGCGGTCCGGTCACGCAGGAGCGTGAAGTCGTCCACCACCGGGCGTCCTTGCGCCTGGGTGTCCGGCCCGGCCATCCTTGGCCGGGCGTTCGCCAACGCGCGCGCCAGTGGCGCGCAAGCGCGTCGGCTCACCCTTCCGCTGCCTTGAGCGCGGCGTCGGTGCTGTCCTTCGACTCCTGCACGGTGCCTTCGACGGACTTCGCCTTTTCTATCGCGCGCAGCTGGTCGTCGAGGATCGTCGCCTGTGGCGCTGTCGGGGCCGGTGGCGGTGGCGGGGGTGGC
>JBKJSW010000002.1:0-9415 GCA_046595765.1 Ahniellaceae bacterium | reverse complement strand
CGTCGAACTGCACTGCCTGAGCGATTTCAGTTTTGGCCGCGGCGCGTCGAGCGCGCAGGATCTGTTCGCGCGCGCGAAAGCGCTCGGCTACTGCGCGCTGGCGATCACCGACGAATGTTCGATGGCCGGCATCGTGCGTGCGTTCGACGCCGCACGCGACCACGGCTTGGCGCTGATCGTCGGCACCGAAATCACGCTCGAAGACGGCTTGAAACTGGTGCTGCTCGCGCAGACGCAAACCGGCTACAGCGCAATCTGCCAGCTGATCACCCTGGGCCGACGGCGCGCGGAGAAAGGCCATTACCGCCTGCTGCGCGCGGACCTGGCTGAAGGTTTACCCGACACGCTGGTGCTGTGGCTGCCGGGCCGCGAGCCCGAGGCGGCCGACGGCGCCTGGGTGCGCGCGGTGTTTCCCGATCGCTCGTGGCTGGCGGTCGAACTGCACCGCGGTGAAAACGATAACGCGCGGCTGGCGCGATTACTGGCCTTGTCCCGCGATCTGGACCTGCCCGCCGTCGCCGCCGGCGACGTGCACATGCACGCGCGCGGGCGCCGCGCGCTGCAGGACACACTCACCGCCATCCGCCACCACCGCACCGTCGCCGACGCCGGCGCGTTCCTGTTTCCGAATGGCGAACGGCACCTGCGCACGCCGGCCGCGCTGGCAACGGTGTACCCGCCGAGCCTGCTGGCGGAAACGGCGCGTATCGCGGCGCTGTGTACGTTCGACCTGGGCAAACTGGACTATCACTACCCGCACGAACTGGTGCCACCGGGCCACAACGCGAGCTCCTACCTGCGGCAACTGACGCTGGCCGGTGCCGCCGGACGCTGGCCGGACGGTGTGCCCGACAAGGTGTCGCAGCAGATTGAAATGGAGCTGGTGCTGATTGCCGAGCTCAGCTACGAATCATTCTTCCTCACCGTCGAGGACATCGTTCGTTTCGCGCGCAGCCAGGGCATCCTGTGCCAGGGCCGCGGCTCGGCGGCCAATTCGGCGGTGTGTTACTGCCTGGGCATCACCGCGGTTGATCCGGCGCGCGCGAATTTATTGTTCGGGCGTTTCCTGTCGAAAGAGCGCAACGAGCCGCCGGACATCGATGTGGATTTCGAACACGAACGGCGCGAGGAAGTGCTGCAGTACGTGTATCGGAAATACGGCCGCGACCGCGCCGCGCTCGCCGCTACCGTCATCCGTTACCAGGGCGCGAGCGCCGTCACCGACGTCGCCAAGGCGCTGGGCCTGCCCGCCGACCAGATCGCCCTGCTCAGCGCCGTGTACGCGCGTGGCAACGGCCGCACCGGCCTGGCGGTGCTGCTGCGCGAACGCGGCTTCGATCCCGACAGCCCGGTCCTGCAGCGCGTGTTCGTGTTGACCCGCGAACTGATCGGCCTGCCGCGCCACCTGTCGCAGCACGTCGGCGGTTTCGTCATCGCGGAACAGCCGCTGCATACCCTGGTGCCGGTCGAGAACGCGGCCATGCCGGATCGCACCATCATCCAGTGGGACAAGGACGACCTCGACACGCTCGGGCTGCTCAAGGTCGACTGCCTCGCGCTCGGCATGCTGACCTGCGTGCGCAAGTGCCTCGACCTGCTGCGTGCGCACCACGGCATCGAGCTGACCGCCGCCACGATCCCCGCGGAAGATGCCGCGACCTACGCGATGATCCAGCGCGCCGACACAGTCGGCGTGTTCCAGATCGAATCGCGCGCGCAGATGGCGATGTTGCCGAGGCTCAAGCCCGCGTGTTTCTACGACCTGGTGATCGAGGTCGCGATCGTGCGCCCGGGGCCGATCCAGGGAGGCATGGTGCATCCCTACCTGCGGCGTCGGCAGGGATTGGAACCCGTGGACTACCCGTCCGATGAAGTGCATGCCGTGTTGAAGCGCACGCTCGGCGTGCCCCTGTTCCAGGAACAGGTCATGGAGATCGCCATCGTCGCAGCCGGTTACAGCGCCGGCGAGGCGGACCAATTGCGCCGTTCGATGGCCGCATGGCGGCGTCGTGGTGGCCTCGAGCCGCATCGCCTGCGCCTGCTGGAAGGCATGTCGCAGCGCGGTTATCCACCCGCGTTCGCCGAGCGGCTGTTCGAGCAGATCAAGGGCTTCGGCTCCTACGGATTCCCTGAATCGCACGCGGCCAGCTTCGCGCTCATCACCTACGTCAGTTGCTGGCTCAAGTGCCACCATCCTGCTGCATTCGCGTGCGCGCTGCTCAATTCCCTGCCGATGGGCTTCTACGCGTCGAGCCAGATCATTGCCGACGTGCGGCGCCATGGAGTCGCCGTGTTGCCGGTCGACGTGCGCTGGAGCGACTGGGATTCGACCCTCGAGAAATCCTCATCGACGCAGGCGCTCGCCCTGCGCATGGGCATGCGCGAGATACGTGGATTGTCCGCAGAGGCGGCGCAACGCATCGTCGCCGCTCGCCGCGAGCGCGCCTTCGACGACGTGGAAGACCTGTGCCGTCGCGCCGCGCTCGATGCGCGCGCGCGCAGCCTGCTGGCGCGCGCCGACTCGCTGCGTGGCGTTGCCGGGCATCGTCATCGTGCGCACTGGGAAATCGCGGGCGTGGAGGCACGCCGGCCACTCCTCGACGACCTCGCGCCCATGGCCGAATCGCGCGTCGCGATCCCGCCTCCCACGGCGCATGAACGCGTCCTCGAGGACTACGCGTTGCTGGGCCTGACGCTCGGGCGGCACCCATTGGCATTGCTGCGCGGTTCGCTCAAGGCGCGCAGCTGTCACGGCAGCCGCGAGGTACGCGTGCTGCCGCATGGAGGGTTCGTGCGCTACGCCGGCCTCGTCACCATGCGGCAACGACCCGCCACTGCCAGCGGCGTCACCTTCGTGACGCTCGAGGACGAACATGGCATGGTCAATGTGGTCGTCTGGCGCGATCTCGCCGAACGGCAGCGCCGCGTATTGCGCGAAGCGCAGTTACTCGAGGTCGAAGGTCGCGTCGAGACCGACGGCAACGTGCAGCACCTCATCGCGCAGAAGCTCGGCGACCTCACCCACCTGTTGGGCGGACTCGATACCCGTTCCCGCGATTTTCGATAGACGCTCCCCGCCCGGAGCGACTCAGCGTTTCCTGGAAACCTTCGCTCCAGTGGACGCATGCACCATGAAAGTGACCTTCATCACCACGCGATACTCGCTGACTTTGCCATTCGACACGATGACCCGATGATCCTTGATCCACGCGCCGGTGACGTCACTCACCGAATCGGTGGCGCGCGCCAGGCCCTGGTCGATTGCATCCTCGAAGCTCTTCTTGCTACCCGAGATGATCTCGATGACTTTCGCGACGGACATGACTGACTCCAGTGACAGAACAAGGGTGACACGAGATTATGCTCGCACGTCGCTGAATGCTCCGACCTGCACCGCGCCACTGCTCACGTCGCCGTTACCCGCGCGGGTCGCTCCGACAGATCGGCTCTCAGGTCGAGAAATCGAGGCGTGCATGATCGCGCAGATAGGCAACGATGCGGTCGGCCGCATGCTCGGGCGAAAGTGTCGTGGTGTCGACCCGGAGCTCCGGCTGTTCGGGCGCTTCGTATGGCGAATCGATGCCCGTGAAATTCCTGAGACGTCCCTTGCGTGCTTTCAAGTAAAGACCCTTGGCATCGCGCGACTCGGCCACTTCGAGTGGCGTGTCCACGTGGATTTCGATGAACTCGCCCTCGGCAAACAACGCGCGCGCCATCGAACGTTCGGCGCGAAACGGCGAAATGAAGGCAGTGAGCACGATCAGGCCCGCGTCAGTCATGAGCTTTGCCACCTCCGCGACCCGCCGTATGTTCTCGACCCGGTCGGCATCGTCGAAGCCGAGGTCCTTGTTGAGCCCAAGGCGCACGTTGTCGCCGTCGAGGAGGTAGGTGTGCCGGCCGAGCGCATGCAGCTGCATCTGCACGATGTTGGCGATGGTCGACTTGCCCGCGCCGGACAGCCCTGTGAACCAGAGCACGCAGGGGCGTTGCCGCTTGAGCGCCGCGTGCGCCTGCCGGTCGATGTCGAGAGGCTGCCAGTGCACGTTGGCCGAGCGCCGCAGCGCGAAGTGGATGAGGCCCGCGCCTACCGTCTGGTTGGTGAGCCGGTCGATGACGATGAAGCCGCCGAGATCGCGATTGACGCGATACGGCTCGAACGCGATCTCGCGGTCGAATTCCAGCTCGCACACGCCGATCTCGTTGAGTCCAAGCTGGTCCGCCGGACGCCGCTCGAGCGTATCCACCTCAATGCGGTACCTGATCGGCGCAAGCGTAGCCGTAGCGGTCTGCGCGCCCAGCTTGATCAGGTACTCGCGGCCGCGCAGCAGCGGCGCGTCGTGCATCCAGACAATCGTCGCCTCAAACTGGCGACCCGCCTCGACCGGCGAGGATGCGGCGCAGATCAGGTCGCCGCGGCCGACATCGATGTTGTCGCTGAGCGTCAGCGTGACCGCCGCCAGCGCCGGCGCCGAATCCAGGTCCCCGTCCTGCGTCACGATGCGCTCGATGCAGCTCTCGCGTCCGGAGGGCATCACGCGGATACGGTCACCGACGACTGCAGATCCACTGGCGATGGTGCCGGCGAAACCGCGGAAGTCGAGGTTCGGGCGATTGACCCATTGCACCGGCATACGCAGAGGCGCGTCGTCAAGCGAGAGCGCCGACTCGGCGCTCTCGAGGGCTGCAAGCAACGTCGGTCCTGTGTACCAGGGCATGCGCGCGCTGGCGCGGATCACGTTGTCGCCTTGCGTCCCGGATACCGGAACGACGACCACGTCCACTACGCCGAGACTGGCCGCATAGGCGAGGAAATCACCCGCGATGGACTCGAACGCATCGCGCGAATAGTCGACGAGATCCATCTTGCTCACCGCGAGCACAAACTGCCGAACTCCGAGCAGGGACGCGAGGAAGCAGTGGCGACGCGTCTGTGCCGCCATGCCGTTGCGCGCGTCGACCAGCAGGACAGCGAGATCCGCCGTCGAGGCCGCAGTGACCATGTTGCGGGTGTACTGCTCGTGGCCGGGCGTGTCAGCGACGATGAACCGGCGCCGCGCCGTCGCGAAGAACCGGTACGCGACGTCAATGGTGATGCCCTGCTCGCGCTCCGCCGCAAGTCCGTCCAGCAACAATGCGTAGTCGATTTCGGTCCCGCGGGTGCCGACCGTCCGCGAGTCGCGCGCGAGCGTGTCGAGCTGATCGTCGAAGAGCGCGCCGCACTCGAACAGCAGCCGCCCCATCAGCGTGCTCTTGCCGTCGTCGACACTGCCGCAACTGACGAAGCGCAGCAGCGAGCGCGTCCCCTTCTTCACCGTGGCGTTTGCATCATCATCAACCGAGCCGGCGGCAAACGTGGCCATCAAAAATAGCCTTCCTGCTTTTTCTGCTCCATCGATGCCGAGGCGTCGTGGTCGATCATCCGGCCCTGTCGCTCGGAGGTGCGTGCGGATTGCATTTCAGCGACGATGGCGGCGAGGTCATGCGCGTCCGATTCGATTGCCCCGGTTAGCGGATAGCAGCCCAGGGTGCGGAACCGAACGCGACGCAGGCTGGGGACCTCGCCGGGGTGCAGTCGCATCCGATCATCGTCCACCATGATCAACGTGCCTTCACGTTCGACCACCGGCCGCTCCGCAGCGAAGTACAGCGGCACGACGTCGATGCGTTCGCGCTCGATGTATTGCCAGACGTCGAGCTCCGTCCAGTTCGACAGCGGAAAAACGCGCATGCTCTCGCCCTTGCGCACGCGTGCGTTGTAGTTGCGCCAGAGTTCCGGGCGCTGTTGGCGAGGGTCCCACCGGTGTTGCGCCGAGCGGAACGAGAACACCCGTTCCTTTGCCCGGGACTTCTCCTCGTCGCGTCGCGCGCCTCCGATCGCCGCGTCGAAACCGTGGCGATCGAGTGCCTGCTTGAGGCCCTGGGTCTTCCAGAGGTCGGTGTGCACGGTGGCACCGTGTTCGAACGGATTGATCCCGCGCACCTGTGCGTCGTGATTGATGTGCACGATGAGCGCCATGCCCGCCGCGGTCGCGGCGCGATCCCGCAGCGCATACATGTCCCGAAACTTCCACGTCGTATCGACGTGCAGCAACGGCATCGGCGGAACGGCCGGAAAGAAGGCCTTCCGCGCCAGGTGCAGGAGCACCGAACTGTCTTTGCCGATCGAATAAAGCAGTACCGGCCGCGCGGTTTCCGCCACCACCTCGCGAAGTATGTGGATGCTCTCGGCTTCGAGGTGGTCGAGGTAGCTCGGAGACGGCATGGTCGAAGGGCTGGGACACGCTGCATTCGCAGCGCCCGAGTGTAGTGGTGCCGGGTGCTCGTCGTAACGCCCTTCGCGAGGTTCGAGTCCGCGCCACCCGCACGACGCCGCCGCCGCCACTGTGCGGGGCAGCGCCCTGGACGTAAAGCCCGGAACTACGGCTTGTCGGCTTCCACGTCGCCCGAATCGTCGCTTTCGTCACGGTGTACCCGCGGTTCCTCGCCCTTCTTGTACATTTCCTTCGCCACGGTGTTGCTTGGACCGGTGTCGTCGTCAATGAGAGGTGGCTTCTTGCCGGGCTGCGGCACGATGGCGGCGTTCTCGACGACCGCCTCGCCGTTGTGGAGTTTGTCCTGCGCAACTTTCTTGTCGTGCGCGATGTTGCGTTCGTCCGTCATGCATGGCTCCAGCCTGTCAGGGGCCGAGACAATGACAGCGCCCACGGGACCGCAGCGTGAACACGCAGCGGCAGCGGCGCCACGGCCGGTCGACGCTTCCAGGAGAGAGAGGCCGCCGAATCGCGCCAACCGTGCTTCACATCGCCGCGGCGCGCGTGCCGATCACTTGCTGCCGGTGGTCTCGTGCGTGATACGCAACCATTCGCCCTGCGCGAGCTCGGCTGCAGCGGCCCGCACGGCAGCGACGTCCGCAGGATCGAAGTCGCCCGAGTCGACGTCGTGAGCCCTGGCGTATCCACTCAAGTCGAACTCGCGCCCCGCCTCAACGAAAAAAAGTCCCGGCGAGGAATCTGGCGTGTTCGTCACGCGGTGCATCAGTTGCAGCTTCTGTCCAGTCATGCGCGTCTCCGTAGTTGAGCCTGCAGGTGCGAAGGTACTCGACGGAACGTCGCAGGAACCTGAAATCCTATGCCGCAACTCGCCCAAAAACAAAAGGGCCAATGAGCTGTAACTCATTGACCCTTCTAGTTTTATATGGCGCGCCCGGAGAGATTCGAACTCCCGACCACCAAGTTCGTAGGCGGGAGAGCAGCGGCGACTCAACATAACTCAGTGCGACCAAAAACGCTACCGATCGACTAGGCGTTGATACGCCTGTGTTTTTTCACCCACACTTTTTCGTTGGTTTGTGACGGTTGAGGCCGCCTAATTCTGAGGCCGTCTGCACGAGGCACATCCTTGGCGCGCATTCGACCACAAAGTGCTGCTTCAAAATTGACGAATTTGCCACCGACAGTATCCGACATCGATTGGTCGGAAACAGTCTCGTGCACGAAGACTTTGGCGTCGAGCAACTCGCTGAGGATTTGCGGCACTTACTCCGTGGCGCTCATTCGCGACTCTGCGCGGACGACTGGTTAGTGAAAGTGAGGATGTCGGGCCGACGCACTCGACCTGCAATGCACTCCGTGAAGACATTGCAAACCGCCAGGCACTTGCCCACTCTCGGCAATCAAGGTGACCACCTTCGCCAGCCAATCTGCCCAGGCCCGGCGAGAATCTGACCGGCGCAAACCGGCCAAAACCGGACGGTCGCAAGCGGATTCGCAAACGCCCAAAAAAGTGCCTACGAAACGCGGGGCGATTCACTCAACGTCGTCGTAGAACTGCCAGCCACCAGGACCCGACTCATGCAGGACGCGCAAGACTGGCTGCCTTCCCTCAGCGATTGCCTCGGTGGTTACAGCGACTGGGTCGAGAGGGTCTTCCCAGTCCGATGCGGAGGTTGCCATGGAGCACATTGCTAGCACCGTTAGAACAAGGATGAGGCGTGTCATGAGGCCCAACGCCGTGTTAAGCCGCCGCTGCGCGAGCAGCGACAGGAAACAAATGAGGAGATTTCGGCGGTCGGCTTGAACACATAGTTAGGTTTCATTTGCTATAGCGGTGACGTCATCAGTTGCGTGCTGATGTTGGGTTTGTTGTTCAACTCCCGCGGCCACTGTTCGCTCAGCGCCGTGTCTAGGTCCTTTGCGAAGCCGTGCCACCTCTCCTGATTGTTGTACGCAAATACGTTGACCATCAGAGGCAGAGCAGGTGGCTGCTCGCCTTCAAAACTCCAAATGCGCCTATCAGCGTTCATGAACAGACCATCCTCGGAACAGAGCGAAATGGAGATCATTCGTAGATCTTCCGTGTGGCGAGTGTCATTGAATAGCCGAACCCCATGTTTCTCAGCAAGCGAAGCAAGCAGTCGCGTGAGTTCAGGCCACTGGGTCTCCGCGATATCGAGCGTGGCGGAGTAGATGGGCTTGGCGCCGGAAAGCTTGGTAGTGAAGTCTCCGCCGTAGCACGACTCGACGTAGCCTTCGGGTGGCGTCGCTCCCGAGCATGCGGCTAGGGCAATTATGAGGAGCCAAACGCTTCGATTCACGGAATGAGACCTAACGCCGTGTTAAGCCGCCGCCGCACGAGCAGCGACAGGAAACAAATGAGGAGACTTCGGCGGTCGGCTTGAACACATAGTTAGGTGGTGGCTGCATGGCTAGTTGTTGACGGCAATTACCTTGATGCCGCCTTTGACCGAGTTAAACCAGATCTCGCCGCCGCCGACCATCATGCCGCTGCCGTTCCAGAAAACGCAACCGTGATCGGATTGAGTCCGGAACTGCGCCGAAGCCAAGGCAGAGCGGACTTTTGAATTGAAAATTGCCGAGAAGTACTTTGGGAAATTGCTGCGACTGACGCGGATTCGCTTGCCATGCACCTTGACACGCAAGGGAAACATGATGAGCTGCGCCGTTTTGGCCGTGTCGTTGCTTGAAATTGCGATCTTGAGTTGGCTCAGGAACGAGGACGCTGCCGCATCGCTTGAAAAGACAAACATGCCCGGAGTGGCCCGCTCATCGCAGCCGGCGTGTGCTAACCCTGCGATGAAAAGAAGGCTTGTTGTGAATGCCGATCGCCAGTAGCGCATTTCCACCACCTAACGCCGTGTTAAGCCGCGGCCGCGCGGCGAAGGTTCGATTGAAACGAGCAACTTCACGGCCGTCGGCTTGAACACATAGTTAGATTTCAGAGGTCGGGCATTTCGCGAACATACTCGCCGTCGAGCGAGAAAATATAGTTCAGTCCGCCGCCAGGCACGTAGATTCTCTCGCCCTCTAACGACTTTCGAACTGGGTCTACGCGCAGGTGGAGGTGCTTAGCATTCACCCGCACGATGTACTCGCAGGTGACGGGGGCGGCGCACTCG